>MHPJ01000001.1 GCA_001822065.1 Candidatus Staskawiczbacteria bacterium RIFOXYB1_FULL_37_44
AGCGATTGTGGCGACAAACCAGGGCAATGGGGACGTTTCCAAAAAAGTTTCTAATAAAGTAGTCCAGCTTTTAAACCGCAGATTTAAAAAAGGCGAAGTTCCAAACATTGAACAGGTGCAGGACATTGTTGAAGAGGCATTAATTTCTGAAGATTTGGTTGAAACCGCTAAAGCTTACATTTTGTACAGAGACCAGCGCAGGCAAATTAGGGAAGCCTCAAAAGCAGCCGATGATTCTTCAGAAAAAGTTGACAGCTACTTGAAAGAAGCCGACTGGCAGGTGAAAGAAAATGCCAATATGACTTTTTCTTTGCAAGGGTTAAACGAATATGTGGGCTCATATATTTCAAAAAAATATTGGCTGAATAAAATTTATCCAAAAGAAATCCGCGAGGCCGCTACCAACGAAGATTTTCACATTCACGACTTGCAATTGCTGGCTCCTTATTGCGCAGGCTGGGATTTGTATGACTTTTTAATGAAGGGTTTTGGCGGTGTTTCAGGAAAAATCGAATGCCGGCCTCCAAAACATTTTAGAACAGCTTTGGGGCAATTGGTAAATGTTTTATTTACTTTGCAGGGCGAAACAGCCGGAGCAAACGCTGTTTCGAACTTTGACACGCTTTTGGCTCCGTTTATCCGCTACGACCACTTAAGCTATGAAGAAGTAAAACAATCAATGCAGGAATTTTTGTACAATTGCATGGTGCCAACGAGAGTGGGTTTTCAAACACCATTTTTAAACGTTTCTTTAGATATTAAGCCAGCTTCATATTTGGCAAAACAGCCGGTAATTATTGGAGGCGAGCCTCAAAATGAAACTTACGGAGAATTCCAGCCGGAAATGGATATGTTTATAAAAGCTTTTTACGAAGGCTTAATGGAAGGCGACGCATCCGGCAGGCCGTTTACTTTTCCAATCCCAACCGTTTCAATTACAAAAGATTTTGAATGGGACAATCCAAATTTATCGGCAATGTGGGAAGCAACTGCAAAATATGGAATTAATTATTTTTCAAATTTTGTGCAGTCAGATATGAGCCCGGACGATGCAAGATCTATGTGCTGCAGATTGCGTTTGGATAACAGGGAATTATATAAAAGAGGCGGAGGATTGTTTGGATCTTCGCCCAAAACAGGAAGTATTGGAGTTGTAACAATTGATTTGCCAAGGATTGGGTACACCTCAAAAACAAAAACAGAGTTTTTTGGTAAATTAAGCCATTTAATGGGTTTGGCAAAAGAAAGTTTGGAAATAAAAAGAAAAGCGCTGGACGACTATATGGAAAAAGGGCTTTATCCTTACAGTAGATTTTATTTGCAGGAAATGAAAAAAATGAGAAATACCTATTTTGGAAATCATTTTTCAACAATTGGAATTTGCGGAATGAATGAGGCTTTGCTCAACTTTTTAGATGAAGAGATCACGACCGAAAAAGGAAGGAAATTTGCCATTGAAATTTTGGATTTTATGCGCGATACAATGATTAAATTCCAGGAAGAAACCGGAAATTTGTACAATTTAGAAGCGACTCCTGCAGAAGGCACAAGCTACCGCCAAGCAAAAACAGACAAAGAAAAATATCCGGACATTATTACCGCTGGCACCAAAGAAGTTCCTTATTACACCAATTCTACGCAATTGCCGGTTGGCTTTACAGACGATGTTTTTGAAGCTTTGGGTTTGCAAAATGAATTGCAGACAAAATACACAGGCGGAACTGTTTTGCATATATTTTTGGGAGAAAAAATTAGCGACCCGAATATGGCAAAAAATTTGGTAAAGAAAATTTGTGAAAATTACAGCTTACCGTATATTACCTTAACTCCAACTTTTTCAATTTGCCCAACGCACGGATATTTGCAAGGGGAGCATTTTGAATGTCCGCAATGCGCCATAAAACAGCTTTGCGAGGTTTATTCAAGGGTTGTGGGCTACATTAGACCTGTTCAGCAATGGCACAAAGGCAAACAGGCCGAGTACGCCGATAGAAAGGAGTTTGCCTGTCCTGGCGAAACCATAAAAGAAATTCTGGAAAAACCCGTAGAAAAAATCGTGGCATGATTATATACGAAAAAAATCGCTTTATTCCGAAGCGATTTTTTGGTAGGATGAATTATGGTGTTGAATAAAAACAAATTAGTAATTGAGATTTGTAATCACTGTGGACACGATGTTTCATTAGGTTCCGGTAAATTTATAAATAGGGTGATAGATTTTAACGATGTTTTAACAAGAATTAAAAATAAAATATCCTTTCCTAAAGGGGATTTTATTTGCGAGGAGTGTGATATAAACATATTAAAAAATGAAAGGAAAAATACTTGCTCATATAAAACAAAAACCGTACTTCTGTGAAGACAATTTTGTTTTATATAACGGAGATAGTTTTAATTTATTAAAAGAGTTGCCGGAGAATTCTGTTGATATGATTTTTGCTTAAACTTTATGAATTTAAATTTCGATTTTAAATTAGCAGAAAGGTACAAAAGCCCATCACAAAGGATAAGGGTTTTAACTGAAAGTTGGGTTGATAAACAAATATATTGTCCAAATTGTGGAGAGTTAAAAATAAACAAATACGAAAACAGCAGACCCGTTGCCGATTTCTTTTGCTCGGGTTGCAAGGAAGATTATGAATTGAAAAGTAAAAAGGACTCAATGGGTTCCAAAATTCTTGATGGTGCGTATCGGACGATGATTGAAAGATTAAAAGAGAGTAATAATCCAAATTTTTTCTTTTTGAATTATGGCCAACAAAATTTTGAGGTTTTAAATTTTTTTGTAATACCAAAACAGTTTTTTGTTCCCGAAATTATAGAAAAAAGAAAACCATTATCCGAAAATGCGCGAAGGGCTGGTTGGGTCGGATGCAATATTTTAACCTCTGGAATTCCGCAAACTGGTAAAATATTTTTTGTAAAAAATAAAATTATTGAACCGAAAAATAAGGTTTTAGAAAATTGGCAAAAAACATTATTTTTAAAACAAGAAAAGGAAGTATCGGCAAGGGGTTGGCTTTTAGATGTTATGGTTTGTATTGAAAAGTTAGGAAAGAAAAATTTTTATCTTGATGAAGTTTATGCTTTTGAAAAAGAATTAAGTAAAAAACATCCAGATAATAAGCATATAACAGATAAAATTAGACAACAATTGCAAGTTTTACGCGATAAAGGATATTTATCTTTTGTTGATAAAGGAAAATATAAATTAAATTAAGGTTATGAAATTAAAAGATTTTATTAAAAAATTAGAAGAAATATCAAGGTCGACTAACAATTCGGATAAAATCGATGTCTTAATGGCAGATAATATTCCTGTGATTGAACCAATTTTAAAAGACGATATGGTTTTTATTACCGATCAAAAAAGATAAATGGTTATAAACAATACACTATTCATAATTGAAGTTAAATTTCAAAAAGTTGCAGGATCTGTTGATGAGAAATTGCAAACCTGTGATTATAAAAGGAAGCAATACGCAAAACTTATGGCTCCCTTAAACATTGAAGTTGAGTATATTTACATATTGAGTGATTGGTTTAGAAAACCTGCGTATAAGGATACTCTTGATTATATAATATCTGTCGGCTGCCAATACTACTTTAAATATTTACCCTTGCAAAAACTGGGATTACCAGTGCCAGAATAATATTTATGATTATTGCGGGGTTGCAAAAAACTACGCTTATAGACTATCCGGGGAAAATTGCCTGTGTGGTTTTTTTGGCCGGGTGTAATTTTAGGTGCCCATGGTGCTATTCTGCGGAATTGGTTTTGCCAGAAAAAATTTTAAAACAACATAGAATCTCAGAAGCAGAAATTTTTGATTTTTTACGAAAAAGAAAGGGTTTGCTGGAAGGAGTTGTAATTTGCGGGGGAGAACCAACAATAAACAAGGATTTACCGCAATTTATAGAAAAAATAAAAAAGTTTAATTATCCTGTAAAATTAGATACAAACGGGTCTAATCCAAAAATGCTGAAAGATTTGGTCAGCGCGAAATTAATTGACTATGTTGCGATGGACATCAAGGCGCCTTGGGCGCTAAAATTCGAAGCACGAAATTCGAAATCCGAAATTTATGAACAAATTATGCAAGAAGGAGTAAAAATGGCAGACATAGAAGAAAGCGTGGAATTTTTAAAATCCGGAAAAATAGATTTTGAGTTTAGGACAACAGTTGTGCCGGGCGTCCACAAAAAAGAAGATTTTTTGGAAATTGCAAAATGGATTGGCGGGCCGGAAGTAAAGTATAATTTGCAGAATTTCAGGGCAGAAAAAACAATTGATCCGGAATTTGAGAAAATAAAACCATATCCGGACGCGTGGCTCAAAGAAGTTGTTAGTGAAATTTCTCCGCATTTTAAGGAATGTAGAAATAGATAACGCTCGGCAACAAACTTTTTTCCGGCTGTTGGTAACCCCCTTTGTGCCTGCGGCACAAGTGGACCAAGACCTGCAAAAAGTTTATTGCCTCGTCTATGACTTCGTCTAAAATACTATTTTTTCTTTGTATATCATTTATTGCCGGAATATTTTTAGAGTCGCTTGTTAAAATTCCACAGATTTTTTTGTGGGCTTTTTTATTTGTTATTATGTTTATAATTTTATTTTTTTTCATTTTGTCATTGCGAGCGAGCGGAGCGAGCGCGGCAATCCAGAGTTATAGATTGCCGCGTCGCCCTTACAGGATCTTCGACCTGCGGGCTCCTCGCAATGACGAAATACTTGTAGCAGGATTTTGTCTGTTATTTTTAGTTTTAGGAATTTTGCGGGTGCAAATTACAGAATTTAACATTGTAAATGATAAGTTGAGTAAATTAAATGGTAAGGGAGGGGTAGTTTTGACCGGAACAATTTCAAGCGAGCCGGATGTTCGGGAAACTTTCCAGAAATTAAAAGTAAAAATTGGCAGCAGTATTGTTTTGGCAACAGTAAAAAAATATCCGGAATATAAGTATTTAGATAAAATAAAATTAACCGGAAAGCTGGAAACTCCAATCGTTACAGATGAATTTAATTACAAAAATTATTTAATGAAAGATGGAATTTATTCTGTAATGAATTTTCCTAAAATTGAAAAAACCGGACATAATAACTGTAGTTTTTACAGATGTCCGGCATCTGTAATTTACGCGGGGATTTTGGAAATAAAACAAAAAATTAGACAAAGCATACAAAGCAATTTTTCTCCGCCAGAAAGTTCAATTTTGGAGGGCACAATTTTAGGAGACAATGGAGCTATGAGCAACGATTTAAAAACCAAACTGAATATTACGGGCCTTCGCCATATTATTGCGGTTTCCGGCACGCACGTTGTTATCTTGAGCTTAATTTTAATGTCGGTTTTGCTGTTTTTGGGTTTTCACAAAGGACATGCTTTTTATTTTTCGATATTTTTTATTTGCATTTATATAATTTTAACAGGGCTTCCAGCCTCTGGAATTAGAGCCGGAATTATGGGGGGAATTATTTTGCTGGCGGAAAAAATAGGAAGGCAAAGCGTGGCTGTCCGCGTAATTACGCTGGCTGCGGCCGTAATGCTGGCGTTAAATCCCTTTCTTTTAATTTATGATGTTGGATTCCAGCTTTCTTTTTCGGCTGTGCTGGGGCTTATTTATTTGGAACCTTTGATAAAAATATTTTTAAAATTTATTCCTGAAAATTTACGGCGTATTTTTTCAGCAACTTTTGCGGCGCAAATATTTACTTTGCCCATACTTGTATTTAATTTTGGCAACATTTCTTTTGTTTCTCCCATAACAAATCTTTTGGTTTCGGCCATTGTTTCTCCGCTTATGATTTTGGGATTTTTGGCGTCTTTTTTGGGGATTTTTTCAAATATTTTAGGCTATATTTTGTCTGTTCCTTGCTATTTTTTGCTTTTATATTTTAATTGGATAATAAATTTTTTCGCAAAGCCATGGGCAATGGCGGTTTTTCCTAATGTTTCAAGTATTTGGCTTTTTATTTCTTATTTTATAATCGCATTTTTGACTTGGTTTTTGAACAAAAAATACAAACAAAATTTTGTATAAAAAAATTCCCCAAGCCGATTGGCGAGGGGATACGTTGTTTAGACGTTGATTGCGGAACCCAAAAGGGTTTCGAGAAAAACTTCGCCGCCATCGCGAATGGCGTAGTATGCCTCAACATCCATGGTGCCGTGGGATAGCCGGCTTACCGTTTCAGCTGACCTTAGTACGTCGTCTTTTTCTTCATCTTCACTTGGACGTTTCGGAATATTTGAGTAATATCCGCACTTCCGATGGCCGATAAGCACGACCCTCTTCTTACGATTTACCACGGGAGGAAAAGTTTTCGTCCCGAATCGCAATTGGTGAGCGATCCAATTGTAATCTCTTTCCAGTTCGCGGGGGTAAGCCAAGTAAATCTGTACTCCGTAACCGCTCAGCTTGTCAAACTTTCTGCCAGGCAAGAGTAAGCCTTGCCTTTTTACCGCCGACCAGATATGTATCCTATGATCCGCGCAAAGGATAAAGACATCTGAATCGTGTTCGTCCATCTGTAAGCCTTCCTTTGTCAAGTTGCATCATGCTTCGCATTCTCCATGAACGCGAAATCAAAATTAATTATAGCAAGCCCGCGTTTATTTGTAAAGGTCCGGGTGCCTCCAGCGTTCTATCAGAATAATGGCCGCAATCGCCGACAGCGCGCTAATTCCTACAACGAATGCCAACATTGGAAACTCCTTTGCTAAATTGGGAAAGCAAAATTAATTATTTTAATATTAACAGATTATTAAATTTTTTAAAATGGTGTATAATAGATTTAATATGAAAGAAAAAAATAAAAGGGCCTGGGTTGTGGCTGCCGACATGGGCTATGGCCATCAGCGGACAGCTTACCCTTTAAGGGATATTGCTTTCGGGGAAAAAGTAATAAATGCCAACAGCTATCATGGCATACCAAAAAAAGACAGAAATATTTGGGAACAAACCCGTTCTTTATATGAAGTGGTTTCAAGATTAAAAAGAGTCCCGCTTATCGGCGACGTCTCTTTTTATATCATGGATACATTCCAGAAAATTTTGACTTATTATCCAAAGAGAGATTTGTCAAAGCCGAATTTTGCGCTTAAAAATATTTTTTATTTCATTAAAAAGGGCTGGGGAAAAGATTTAATTGAACGGTTTAAAAAAAATCCCTTGCCAATGGTTTCCACTTTTTTTACTCCGGCCTTTATGGCGGAAGAACAAAATTATCCAGGTCAAATTTATTGTGTAATTTGCGATGCGGACATTTCAAGGGCTTGGGTTTCTTTGAATCCTGAAGAAAGCAGAATAAAATATTTTGCGTCAAGCACATGGACAAGAGACAGGCTGAAGCTTTATGGGGTAAAACCGGAAAATATTTATTTAACAGGGTATCCTTTGCCAAAAGAAAATATTGGAGGCGAAGATATGGAAATTGTAAAAGAAGATATGCGCCACAGAATTTTAAATTTAGATCCAAAAGGAAAATATAGAAAAATGTATGCGTCGCTTGTTGATGGAACTTTGGGAAAACTTCCCGAAAAATCAAACCATCCGCTGACAATAATGTTTTCCATTGGGGGAGCGGGCGCCCAAAAAGAAATTTGCTTGAAGGCGATAAACAGTTTAGCGGAAAAAATAAAAGAGAAAAAAGTGCGCTTTATAATTGCAGTGGGCACCAGAAAAGAGCTGGCAAAATATTTTGCAGAAAATATTAAAGACATAAAATTTGACAATTGGCTGCGCATTTTATCGTCTGATTCAATTGACGATTACTTTAAAGATTTTGACAAAGCGCTGCGTGAAACAGATGTTTTGTGGACAAAGCCTTCCGAACTTTCTTTTTACGCGGGCTTGGGAATTCCAATAATTATTGCCCCGACAATCGGCTCACAGGAAGATTTTAACAAAAGATGGCTTTTGCATATTGGAGCTGGCGCATTGCAGGAAGATCCAAAATATACGGAGCAGTGGTTCACCGATTTATTGAATGGCGGGGATTTCGCGGAAATTGCCATGCAAGGTTTTATAGAAATCCAAAAATTAGGCGCATATAATATTGAACGAATAATATTCAATGGCTAATATAATAAAAATAGTTTTAATTTTATCGGCAATAATTTTTATTGTAATGGCCGCGGTTTTTTTTACTTATTTTTTTACCGGCAAAGCCGAAGTAAAAGATAAAATAACTTTTGGGGTTGACTTTTCGCAGTCTCAAGCAGAATATTTTAAACTTAACTGGAAAGCAACTTATTTGGCGATAATTAATGATTTAGGCGTAAAAAACATAAAATTGCATACAAATTGGAATTGGGTTGAAGGAAAAAAAGATGATTTTTATTTTGGCGATATTGATTGGCAGATAAAACAGGCAGAACAAAACAATGTAAAAATTATTTACGTGCTTGGAATGAAAACCGGCCGATGGCCAGAATGCCATATTCCCGGCTGGGCGCAAAATTTATCAGAAAGCAAGCAGCAAACAGAATTGCTAAAATATATAACAGAAGTTGTGCAAAGGTATAAAAATTCAAAAGTAATTGCTTATTGGCAAGTGGAAAATGAGCCCTTGTTCAGGTTTGGGCAGTGCCCGGCTTGGTATTATAAAAATGACAGCTTTTTAAAAACAGAAGTCGCTTTGGTAAAATCGCTCGACCCTTCGCGGCAAATAATTATTTCTGATTCTGGCGAGCAGTCTACGTGGGCAAACGCGGCAAAAATTGGGGACATTGTTGGTATCACAATGTACAGAAATGCCTGGGCTCACGTAACAGACACTTTTGGATTCAATATAAATTATGCCTTCTTAAATTCGCAAACTTACGCAAAAAAAGCCCAACTAATAAAACAAATGTATGGTAAAGATGTAATTTGTATAGAATTGCAGGCAGAGCCATGGGCTTCCGGGCCCTTAATGGCAACTCCCATTGAAGAGCAGGTAAAATCAATGAATCCGCAAATGTTTACAGAAGATGTTGAATTTGCAAAAAATACCGGCTTGGACAAATTTTATTTTTGGGGAGTAGAGTGGTGGTACTGGATGAAAACAGTCCAAAATCAGCCAGAAATCTGGCAAAGGGCAAAGGCCTTATTCTAAGCAAACTAAATTTTAGCAAAAACCATTGCCGTTGTCGTGCCGTTAACAGCGATTTTTATTTATGCTATTTAAATTAAGGTAGAAACAACAGTTCTTCACAATTTTAGGAGGGTTTGCAATGGAATTTTCCTGGACGATCCTGTTTTGGGTTTTTATCGCGAACGCAGGATACATGGGGTTTATGTATTTCCTGCAAGCCGTAGATAAGAGCTTGCCTCCGAGGTGGACTTACATCCCCGGCACTAACCAGAAATTCTTGTATGCGCAGGATTTTCACACCTGCTCGTGGGGAGGTTTTTTGCAATTCCGTTGATTGCTAATGCATTCGCGCATTTGGCAATGAGCGGATTTGTCTGGTCATGGCAGTGGGTGATTTTCGCCGTTATTGCTGTTGTGGACGGTCTTGGTTTCTGGAAAATGTGCCTCGGCGAGAACCACAAGCCAGATCAAGGCTATCCTGAAGCCGGCAAGATAAGCTGGCACGGACTGTCGCATTTGCCATATCACGGCGTGTTCGTGGCAATGTCTATTTTCGTTATTTGGCACATTTTCGTCGGAAACCTACGAGGGCCGGTGCTCTATGTCGCGTTGTTAGGCGCCATGATATATATTGTGTTATTTGTTGCCGACATTAGGATTTGAGAGTCTGATGGAGTTGTCGAGATCGTTAGCCGTTGAGCCCGAAAGGTCTCGCGGCTTTTTTATTAAATTTTTATAACATCTTGTAAATAGTAAAGCTTTACTAAATACAAGACGAGATGTAAAATAGAATAGAGAAAACGAATAAAATAATAAAAAGATAAAATGAAAATATCAATTACCGATGAATTTCTTTGGGATGTTTATAAGCTTTTAGAAAAAGCAGGCGATGTCGCAGATTCTGCATTTAAACCCATAACGATGAGAAATTATCTGCCGGGAGAAGAATGTCCAATTTTTAAGAAATATAAGCACGATAAAAATAAAAGAAAATTTAGTAATTTAATGTATTATCTTAAAAAGAATGGTTATATCAAAGCAAAAAAAATAGAAAATGGGCAAGGAATAATGATTACAAAGGAGGGAATAGATAAGGCGCTAAAAGCAAGTTTTGTTTTAGACGGACATAAAAAGAGAAAAGACGGAAAATGGGTTATGTTAATTTTTGATATACCTCAAAAGCAAAAAACAGCTAGAATGTTGTTGCGAAGTATTTTAAGTAATTTAGGGTATAAATTGTTTCAGCAAAGCGTTTGGATTTCACCTTATGATATTTCAGAAAAAACAGAGAAATTGTTGCAACTGCATTCCCTGGAAAATTATATTAAAATATTTTTAATTGAAAAGCTATAATATTTTACGCTTATTGGCATCTTGTAAATAGTAAAGCTTTACTAAATACAAGATAATACAAATCTGAAGATTTCTAAAGATTCAGTTCGAAAAAATTGACATTTTGTGTTGAGGGTATAATATGAAAATGTTGCATCTTGAAAATAAAAACACCTAAATACAATACAGGAGGAGCGCCTTGGAAAATCTGATTAAAAGAATCGTACAAAGAGTCAGGCCGATTTATTTTGGCAGCAAATTTTATCCAAAGACATGCTTTAAGCACGCTTTGCGCGTGTCAGAGTTTGCAAAAGATTTTTCTGTGAAACTTGGCGCCAGCCGGTTTATTTCCGAAGCTGGCGGATTGTTGCATGATATAGGAGCTGCAATGTATGGCCGCGATAATCATCATATCACGGGAGCGCAGGAAGCAACCCTTGTTCTTTTGGACTGCGAATGCCCGCTGGATGCTGTCGGCCCAATTGTTAGCGCCGTATATTCTCACAGGGGAAGCGAAAAAATTCCTTTCAAAATTCCCGAAGCAAAGTGCGTGGCGGCGGCTGACGCGAAAGATCACTTCCTGTTTTTGGAAGAAGTGTGGCAGGCTCAAATGGGTTTGGGACGCACAGAATTGGAGGCGTATACAAGAGTTTCAGAAGAGTTGAAAAACGATTGGGAAAAAACCGATCCCGAAATCAAGCCCTTGCTTGATGGCGCATATGAAAAGGCAAGGCAAAAACTTCTAAAAATCGCTCTTGCAAACGGGCGCCATAAAAAAAGCCGCAAGGCGGCAAGGTAGCTATAGCAGCCGTTGGTTTCTCAAGATTTCAGCGGCTTTTTCATTGAATTTGAAAAAAAATTAGGATATTATAAAATATATTATGATAAGTATAATTATTCCAGCTTTAAATGAGGAGAAATATTTGCCGTTGCTTTTAGAGTCAATAAAAAAGCAAGATTTTAGCGACTATGAAATTATTGTGGCTGATGCTGGATCAACAGATAAAACTTTGGAAATTGCCAAAAATTATGGCTGTAAAATTGTTGGCGGAGGCTTGCCGGCTAAAGGCAGAAACGAAGGGGCAAAAGTTGCCAGCGGAGAAATTTTGTTTTTTTGCGACAGCGACGTAATTTTAACAGACAATTTTTTTGAAAAGGGCTTGGAGGAATTTAAAAAAAGAAACCTTGATTTAGCCAGCGTAAGGCTTATTCCTGTGCCCAAAAATAAAGTTTCTTTTTTTCTTGTAAATATTTTTTATAACTGGCTGATTATTTTGACAGAAAATATTTTGCCTCACGCGGCCGTGGGTATTTTTGTGAAAAAAGAAATTTTTGATAAAACAGGCGGGTTTGACGAAACAGTAAAATTATCTGAAGACCACTATTTTGCAAGGCAGGCAAAAAAATTGCTCAAAGCCAATTTTGGAATTTTAAGATCTGTTGAAATTTTTGTTTCAGACAGGCGGTTTAAAACCGACGGCTGGATGTCTGTTGGAACAAGATATTTTCTTTGCGAGCTTTATTCAATTTTTATCGGACCGGTAAAAACAGATATTTTTAAGTATAAATTTAACCACTATAAAGATAATAAAAAATTATAAAAAATAAAAATTTATCATGAGCATGTATAAATTGCCAGAATCAAATATTCCGGAAATGAAGAAAAAAATTATGGAGTTCTCAAAAAACAGAATTTTTTGGGGCGGAGTTTTTGTGCTGGTTGCGGGGAGCGCAATTGGCCTTGGCGCGGGTTTTGCGGTTTTAAAATATTTTCCTTCGCAAACGCAAGTATTTTTGCAATATTTCCAAGCAAAAGAAATTGCCCAGCCAACAATTAAAAGCCAGCCTGCTCTTGGAGAATATACTTCAAATGTTTCTTACGAGCAGGCAATAATTGACGCGTCAAAAGCTGTTTCTCCCTCGGTGGTGAGCATTGTAATTTCAAAAGACGTGCCGATTTATGAACAGCAATATGTAAATCCATTCGGCCCGAATTCTCCGTTTGAATTTCTAATTCCTCAACAAGTTCAAAACGGAACGCAGTTGCAGGAAGTCGGGGCGGGATCTGGTTTTATTGTTTCAGCAGACGGTTTGGTTTTGACAAACAAGCACGTGGTTTCAGACAAACAAGCAGATTATACGGTTTACACAAGCGACGGAGAAAAATATACGGCAAAAGTTTTGGCCTTAGATCCTGTGCAAGATTTAGCTGTGATAAAAATTGAGGCAAATGGAAAAACATTTCAAAAAGCTGTAATTGGAAACTCTTCGGGAATACAGCTCGGCCAGACTGCCATTGCCATTGGCAACGCGCTCGGGCAATTTAGCAATACGGTTTCCGTGGGCATTATTTCCGGGCTTGCCAGGACAATTTCTGCTTCAGACCAAATTGGAAGCGTTTCGGAAACCTTGGAAGGAATTATCCAGACAGACGCGGCAATCAACTCGGGAAATTCTGGCGGGCCATTGGTGAATTTAAAAGGAGAAGTTATTGGAATCAACACAGCAATGGCGCGGGGAGCGCAAAGCATCGGTTTTGCCATTCCAATAAATATGGCGAAGAAAGACATTGAGCAAGTTACAAAAACAAATAAAATTGTTTACCCTTTTTTAGGAGTAAGATACGCGCTTGTAGATGATAAAATAAAGCAAAAATATAAATTATCAGTTAATTATGGAGCATTTGTGATTAGCGGGAGCAACGGCGAAACCGCGATAACCGCGGATTCTGCCGCAGACAGGGCAGGAATTAAAGAAAAAGATGTTATTTTGGAAATTAACAAAGAGAAGATTGCTTTAAACAATTCAATGGCAACAATAATTCAAAAATATAATCCCGGAGATAAAATAACTTTACATATTCTGCGCGATAATAAAGAAATGGATGTTGACATAATATTGGGTTCGCGCTAAACTAAAAATATGAATCAAATCAGCCGTAAAACATCATTTTGGTTTTATTTTAGCTTCTTTAAGAAAGAGGTTGGTTTGAGAATTCTGAAATAAAACAAAAGTAATTAGAAAATTCAAACGAGCCTCTTTCCAGAGGCTCGTTTTAGTTCATTGGCCAAAGGAGGTTCTTACTGTGATAATTAGAATGAAACAAGGCGCGAGTCTGCTCATGGCTGAAGCGAATGCAAAAGTTCTTGCACAAGCCGGCTTTAATGTTCAAGTCAGAAACGGCGATGGCAATTTTACACTTGCCACGCTGGGTCTTGGAAACCAGTTTTTGCTTCGCGAGAAGCTAATACAGATGGAAAGCATCGTTGACGACAACAGTCTGTTCAACAATGAGCATGAGAGCTTCAAGGAGGCGTGGGAGTTTTTCCGCGCAAAGTGATTCGTTTGCGGCTGGACTTATCCGGCCGCTTTTTTGTCTGTCTGTCTTGAAAACGTATTGAAAATATGGTAATATAATAATATAATTTTAATAATTTTTTATCATAATTTAAGTATGAACGGAGGAAATAATTTTACAAATAAAGCCCAAGACGCCTTAATGCAGGCACAGCAATTGGCGCAGGAAAAGGGCCAGCAGCAAATTGACGCTTTGCATTTGCTGTCGGTTTTGATTACGCAGGAAGGAAGCATAATTACCACAATTTTACAAAAACTTGGAATTGACGTAGAACTTTTAAAGAAAAAAGTGGATTTGCAAATTTCAAAAATTCCAACAATTGCGTCTCCGCAGGCGTTTGGCCAGTTTTACCTGACTCAAGATATGGCAAAAGTTTTGGACAAAGCAAGGCAAGAAGCAATAAAAATGAACGACGAGTTTATTTCTGTGGAGCATTTATTTCTGGCATTGCTTGACGCAAAGTCCGGAGCAAAAGATGTTTTGGAAAAAATTAACTTTTTAGCTTCTGGAGAAGGAAACAGCTTTAAAAATTCCAAGCTTGATTACGAAGCAGTGGCAAAAGTTCTGGGGCAAATAAGAGGCGGGCAGAGAATTACAGATCCCGAGCCAGAATCAAAATACCAGGTTATAGAAAAATACACCAGAAACTTGACCAATTTGGCTGCGGCCGGAAAAATTGACCCGATAATCGGCAGAGATAATGAAATCCGCAGGCTGATGCAAATAATTTCGCGCAGAACAAAAAATAATCCTGTTTTAATTGGAGAGGCTGGAGTTGGAAAAACAGCAATTGTTGAGGGGTTTGCCCAAAGAATTGCCCGGCAAAATGTGCCGGAATTCTTAAAGGATAAAGAAATAATTTCGCTGGATTTGGGAGCTATAATTGCAGGCACAAAATATAGAGGAGAATTTGAAACAAGAATTAAAGCTTTGCTAAAAGAGCTTTCGCGGGCTGCTGGAAAATATATTTTGTTTATTGACGAATTACACACATTGGTGGGAGCTGGAGCGGCCGAAGGGGCAATTGATGCTTCAAATTTATTAAAACCTGCTTTGGCCCGCGGAGAATTGAGGGCAATTGGAGCAACAACTTTAAAAGAATACCAAAAATATATTGAAAAAGACCCAGCTTTAGAAAGAAGGTTTCAGCCCATTTTTGTGCAAGAGCCGAACATAGATGATGCCACTGCAATTTTGCGCGGAATTAAAGAAAAATATGAAGTCCATCACGGCGTAAAAATAAAAGATTCGGCAATTAAAGCCGCAGTTGATTTGGCATCAAGATATATTGCCGACAGATTTTTACCGGACAAAGCAGTTGATTTAATGGATGAAGCGGCTTCCGCGTTGAGACTGGAAATTGAATCCGATCCGCAAGAATTGGAAAAATTTGACGAGGAAATTACGAAACTTGAAATTGAAAAACAGGCTTTGAAAAAAGAAAAAGGCTCTGAAAGGAGGCTGAAAGTTATTGCCAGAGAATTGGCGGATTTAAACGAAAAAACCAAAGCTTTGCGCTTGAAATGGGGAGCTGAAAAAGAGCTGATAAATAAAATAAAAGGCATAAGGGAAAAATTAGACAGCTTGTCTTATCAAACAGAAATTGCCCAGCGCGAAGCGGATTTGGAAAAAGTTGCTGAAATAAAATATGGAAAAATTCCGGAATTGTTAAAACAATTGGCGGAAACCGAGCAAAAGCTTATTAAAATACAAAAAGAGCACCGATATTTAAAAGAAGAAGTTACGGAAGAAGAAGTTGCCAAAGTTGTTTCAAGGTGGACAGGAATTCCGGTTATGCGTTTGATTACAGAAGAAGCCAAAAAATTGGAAACAATGGAGGACACTTTAAACAGGCGCGTAATTGGTCAAGATGAAGCAATCTCAGCAATTTCAAGGGCAATACGCAGGGCGCGAGCCGGAATTTCCGAAGAAAATAAACCCTTAGGATCTTTTCTATTTTTGGGGCCGACCGGAGTTGGAAAAACCGAAACAGCCCGCGCTTTGGCAGAATTTTTATTTGACGACGAAAAGGCAATGATACGGCTTGATATGTCTGAATATATGGAACGCCACACTGTTTCAAAAATGATCGGATCTCCTCCAGGATATGTGGGCTATGAAGAAGCCGGACAATTAACAGAAAAGGTAAGGCGCAGACCGTATTCTGTGCTTTTGCTAGACGAAATTGAAAAAGCGCACCCGGATGTTTTTAATATTTTACTTTCAATTTTTGAAGACGGCCGGCTGACAGATTCAAAGGGCAGAATGGTTTCTTTTAAAAATACAATAATTATAATGACTTCAAACCTGGGGTCTGACTACATTAATAAAATGTCTTCGCTTGGATTTACCACAAGGGAAGAATTAGTTGAAAGGGAAAATATGCGGGAAAAAATATTTGACTCTTTGCGAGACGCTTTCAGACCGGAATTTTTAAACAGAATTGATGAAATTGTGATATTTAATTATTTAAAGCAAGAACAAATTAAAAAAATTGTTGATTTAGAGCTTACAAAAGTTGAAAAACGTTTGGCTGCAAAAGAAATAAAAATTGAAATTTCTGAACAAGCAAAAGAGGTTTTGGTTAAAGATGGGTTTGATGCAAATTTGGGAGCCAGGCCGCTAAAAAGGGTGATCCAAAGATTGATTTTGGATCCTTTGTCGGTAAAAATTGTTATCAGCGAAATTAGCGAGGGATCGCGCGTTTTAATTGGCGAGAAAGAAGGTAAAATTGTTTTTGACTCTCCCCTCGGCCGTAGCCTGAAGGCTTCGCCTACGGGCGAGGCAAACATTTCCAGGCTGGCTAAAGCAAAAAAATAATCCTTCGACAAGCTCAGGACAAGTAACAAAAAACGGCTCAGTACGTTGAGCCGTTTTTTGATTGCTTTACGGATTTACCGTCATTGATATTGTGGCTATCGCGCTGTCTAAACTGCCGTCGTTCACTTTAAATGTAAAGCTGTCTGATCCCGTAAAATCTGTTGCCGGAAAATAGGTTAGATTTGGAACTGTTCCAGACAATGTGCCGTGGGTTGGGTGTGTTAAAACAGTAAATGTTAGCGCTAAATTTTCAGGATCTGCGCCGGTCAGAGTTATTGCTTTTGAGGTATTTTTAGTTACGGTTACGCTTTGGGCGTTGGATGTTGGGGCCTGATTGTTAACCTGGACATTTCCCAGTGCGTCAATAAATTTTTGAAGGGCTGTTTGTTTTGCTGAATTTCTTTGCTGTATTGCAACAAGCAAATCGGCAAGGTATGTTTTTAATGATGAAATTCTTGCAGACTGGTTGCTTGAAGAATTTATTGCCAAAGTAAATTTGTCTCTCGCGGATTTTTTTGCTGTTTTAAATGCTGTATTCGCATCTTTTATAGCTTGGTTATAAGCTGTTCTTGCAGATTTTAATCCATTGTTATTTAAGAGTAAATTTACAGAAATTGCAGGCATATTGTCTCCCGATTCTGATCTGCCGATTATATCGCCGGCTATGTTTCCAAAAACTCTAAACGCGCCTTTTTGCATACTATTGTGCATATTGTTTATACTGAAAGATATTCGGTCTTCACGACCATTATCTTTTGCTTGCGTCGCCGAAGGCAAAGCGTTAACCCCGATCAAAGCGGCTGCTAAAAGAACAATTGTTGATTTTTTTATTTTGTTTATCATTTTTTATTTAGATTATTTTTGTTAATATTATATTAACGACCTTTATAATATATGTGACGGATGAACTATCAAACTCTTTTTTTGGATGCTTATGAAAAATACGCAGACGATATTTATCGGCATTGCTATTTTAGGGTGTACAACAAAGAATTAGCCGAAGATATAACGCAGGAAACTTTTATAAAAACGTGGAAATATATAATAGAAGGCAAAGAAATTCAAAACATAAGGGCGTTTCTGTATAGAGTGGCGGTAAATTTGATTATTGACAATAGCCGGAAGAAAAAAGAGTTGGCGGGTGATGAACGTCTTAATAATATAAGGGCAGGCGAGGATACAGAAGATAATATTTTTAACCGTTTTGACGCCAATAGAATAGTAAAACTGCTTGACAAGCTGGCAGAAAACCAAAAGCAGGTAATGGTAATGCGATATATAGATGAGTTGAAGCCATCGGAAATTGCAGATATTTTGGGAGAGTCGCCAAACGCGGTTTCTGTGAGAATTAATCAAGCCACTAAAAAATTACGGGAAATCATAAATAAAAAAAATGAACAATAACATTAAAAAAATTTTAAAACCAGCCAGGCGAATAAAACTGGAAAAAGAAATTAAAGCCTCTATAAAAGGCGGGGTTTTGATGTTTATGAAAAATAATCCCTTGACAGAAACTCCAAAATTTGGCTTTTGGAAAATAATATTTTCTCAAAAATTAAAACCCGCTTACATTTCAATATTGTCTTTAGTGGCAGTTTTGCTGGTGTCTGGAGCAGTGAGCGCGCAGGCCAGTTTGGCGCTTCCCGGAGATATTCTTTATCCCGTGAAAGTTGGAGTTAATGAAAAGGTCCTGCAAGTTCTGGCTTTTTCCGACCAGGCGAAAATAAAATTAAGCGTCCGTTTGGCTGAAACGCGTTTAAAAGAAGCTGAAAAATTGGTGGTGGAAAACAGGATAACCAAAGACAACCAAATGCAAATTAATAATAATTTTAGCGCAAAAGCAGATGAGGTTTCAAAATCTATAAACAAACTAAATAGAGAAAAAATGGAGAATAGCGCGCAGAAAATCGCTGATGATTTTAATAAAACTTTAGAAATCCATACCAAAGTTTTAGAAAAAATCCAGCAGGAGAAAGATAAATCTGACAAAGCGCGCGATAAAAATCGGGAAAATGTAGACTCTATAATAAACAGAGTAAACAGCGTCAGGGATAAAATTAACGCTGATATAAAAGAAAATAAAATCAAAAATGAAAAGAAAGCAGAAGAAATAAGGCAAAAAGCAAATGAGCAAATTCAAAAAATAAAAGATAAGATAGAAAGCAACAAAGCAGAAAATAATACTGAAAATAATATAGAAAATAATACTGAAAAATGAGCTATACGTAATTTTCACGATCGTAAATTTCTTGTATAGCTGGGAAAACTTGAAAAATAATAAAAAAGGCGTCCCGATCCCATAAGAGGGAGGGACGCTTTTGGTCTTTCGCGCAAGTCGGCGTACATTGCCTAAACCTCAAAAATTGCGAGGAATTCTTCGACTGTTTTGCAAAAATTATCAAACAATTTCTTGTGATGTCACGACTGTGAGAACTAAGATTTAACTGTATTTTAGTTATACAATAAATTCACGATCGTAAATTTTACGTATGGCTGATATTTGTGATAAAATATTATAATAACTATTTTAAGATGGCTGCTTTAAAAGAAAAAATATTATTATTGCTTTTTGGCGGGCTTGCTTTTGGTTGCGCTTATACTCCGCAAAAACAGTGGAAAGTTATTAAAACTATATCTGTTGAATGGAAAAAGATAGATAAAAAAGAATTATTTGCAGAAATTCACAGATTGTATAGGTCAAAATTGGTGAAAAGAATAACCAATTCAGACGGAACACTCACGTTTATTTTAACTGAAAAAGGTAAATTAAGGGCCCTTACTTATAGTTTTGAACATATGAAAATAGAAAAGAAAGACTGGGACGGCAAATGGCGATTTATTGTTTTTGATGTTCCCGAAAAGTTTAGAACCGGACGAGATGCGCTAAGATGGAAAATTAAAAAACTTGGATTCTATGAATTACAAAAAAGCGTTTTTATTTTTCCTTATAAATGCGAAGACGAGATAAATTTTATTATAGAATTTTTTGGAATAAGAAAATATGTCAGGTATGGAATAATAGATTTTATTGATAATAAGGCGCACTTAAAACAAATTTTTGGGCTAAAATGAGAAAAATTATAAAATAATCAGAAAAAACCAGCTATACGATAAATTCACGATCGTGAAAATTACGTATGGCAGGTTTCTTTATCTTACCCTTACCTTGCCTTTTTATTTATTTTTTGTTTATATTTTTTGTATTTGTGATAAAATGTAGTAATGAATTTCTGGGAAAAGAATAAATTATTTTTTGCAATAATTTTAGGAGCTGTAATAATTGGAATTTTTGTTTATTTTAGCTTGGAAAATCAAAAAAAGATTGCTTCGTCGCTCGAAGCTCCTCGCAATGACGTTGTGGGAAAATCCGTGGAGGACGGGCCTCCCCTGACTGGAACTCCAATAGCTTCCGCGTGCGGGGTACATGAAAATACGTTTGTTACAAAAGTAATTGACGGCGATACGGTTGTGGTTGAGGGAGGATATCATGTGCGGCTTTTGGGAATGGACGCAGACGAAAAAAATTATCCTTGCTATGAGCCGGCTAAAACCCGACTTGAAAATTTAGTTTTGGGAAAAATGGTAAAATTGGAAAAAGACAGAACAGATTTGGATCAGTATGGCAGGTGTTTGCGGTATATTTTTATCGGAAATACAAATATTGGCGCGCAGCTGGTAAAAGAAGGCATGGCAATTGCCAGATTTTATAATCCCGACATAAAATATAAAACAGAAATTGCCGAGGCCGAAAAGCGGGCGCAACAAAACAAAGCCGGCTGTAAATGGAAATGAAATTTTTTGAAAAAAATCAAATTTTCGCATTTTTGGCGAGTCTTTCTTGTACTCTTGTTTTAGGCTTTTTTGTTTGGATCGCGTTTTTGAGTTCAAATAATTATTCTTTTATTTTTAACAAGGTTTTGGGGCAAGCCAATAAAATCGGTTATAAATTTTTTTCGGCAACAGTGAGCTTGCCTAATACCCAAGTTGAGGAAATAGTTCAGGAAACTGATTCTGCGCAAGATATAGTGCCAAATGAGATTGCTTCCTCGCCCGAAGCTCCTCGCAATGACGAAACAACAGAACAAGAAAGGCAAAATTTGCTTGATGACATTGCGGAAAAATTAGATGTAATTCAGCAAAAAGTTGATGAACTTGTTGCGCAATCAAAAACCGCAGACGAACTGAAAATGGAAGAAGAAATTAAAAAAGACGAGGAAAAAAATACGGTTGTTTGCGCAGGGCAAATAAATATAAATACAGCTTCCGCAGAAGAATTGGATAAAATGGCTCAAGTTGGTCCGGTAACGGCTCAAAAAATAATACAAGCCCGTCCATTTTATTCGCTTAATGATTTGTTAAGAGTGGGCGGGATAGGAGAAATAACTTTACGAAAAATAATAGAGCAGGGGTGCGCTTATGTTGAATTTGTGACGCCGGCCGTTGCGCCGGCGCAGGTTGTTTATCCAAAAATTTTAATTTCAGAAGCGCAAATTTTGCCGATTAATCAAAGATTTGTCGAGCTTTACAACTCAAATTCAACAGATATTGATTTGACCAATTGGTATTTGCAAAGGAAAACAGCAACGGGCGAGGATTATTCAAGTTTTGTTACAAAAAATGATTTTGCGGGAAAAATAATTTTGGCAAATTCATATTTTTTAATTTCCCGGCAAATTGAAAATGCCGATATTTTGCAAGAAATAATTTTAAGCGATAACAATTCTTTGGTTCTAAAAAATCCGGCGGGAGATACTTCTGATATTATGGATACCGCCAGCCCAAGCTCTGGCCAAAGTCTTTGCCTGCTGGACGCATGGGAAGTTTGTTCGCCAACTCCCAAAGCTTCCAATACAGTTTTTACTGAGCCGACTCCCCCGTCCTCAGATTCAACTTCTCCTGATCCCGATGTAATTTTACCAAGCATTGTAATATATAAAGTAATCGATATGGGCGGAGAATTTAGTATTGATTTGGCATTTTCAGAAAAAGTAAAGTACGAAATAATTATTGAATTTGGCGAAACTGAAATCAAAAAATGGTCTGGCGAAGCAAAAAATCCTCAACCAAAAATTTGGGATGGAAAAGATTCTTCGGGCACAATTGTTCCAGATGGCGTTTACACAATTAAAATTGAGATTACAGATTATACTCCAGAAAAAAATTTTGTTACTGACACAAGCAAAACAATTATAATTGATAATTCTCCAAACCTTGACTCGGGAGATTATAATCAGTAACGTAAATTTATGGATTTGGAAAATTTGGAAAAAATTTTAGAAAATGAGCCGGATTTTCGCTTGAAACAAGCGAATGAAGCGGTTTTTAAAAAATACATTTCCGATTGGAGTGATGCGACTTTTTTTACAAAAGAATTAAGGGAAAAATTAAACAAAGAATGCCCGCTGGAAATTTTGGCGGAGACATTATTTTCAAAAAATCAAAAAACAAATAATACCCATATTTTAACGACCGTTAAAAACGGAGTATCGGGGGCAGATAGTGTGAAGGCTAAAATTACTTTAAAAGATGGTTTGGAAATAGAAACGGTTTTAATGCGCCACGAGGACGGAAGAAATACTGTTTGTGTTTCTTCTCAAGTTGGATGCCCGCTGGGATGTTTGTTTTGCGCCACAGGAAAAATGGGATTTAAGCGAAATTTGTCGGTTAATGAAATTTTAGAGCAGGCGATTTTTTTCAATCGCTATTTGAAAAAAATCGCCCTGAGCGAAGTCGAAGGGTCTTCCTTCGGCGTAACCAATGTTACTTTTATGGGAATGGGCGAGCCGTTTTTGAATTATGAAAATGTTCTAAAGGCAATAAGAATTTTAAACGATAAAAATTATTTCAACATCGGAGTAAGGTCAATTTCTGTTTCAACGGCCGGCATTGTTGAGGGAATTGAAAAATTTTTAAAAGAAGGTTTGCAGTTGAACTTGGCAATTTCTCTGCACGCGCCAAACAATAAATTGCGAACAGAGTTAATGCCGATAAGCAAAAAATATAGTTTAGAAAAAGTTTTGAGCGCCGTAGATAATTATATTTTAGCTACAAAAAGAAAAGTAATGTTTGAATATGTTTTAATAAAAGACGTAAACGATTCAAAAGAATGCGCCGAAGAATTAGCAAAATTAATGCATAATCCTTCGACTCCGCTCAGGACAAGAAAATTATATTTTGTGAACTTAATTTTGTATAATGCAACTGGCACTTTTAAACCATCAACACCTCAACGAGTTGAGGTGTTTAAAAAAATTCTCAAAAAATCCGGAGTCAATTTTGTCCAGCGCTATCGCTTTGGCGATGATATAAAAGCTGCTTGCGGGCAATTCGCAACATCTAAATAATCGTGCTATAATTATAAAACGTATTTTTTATTAAAGAGGCAAAAAGCACTTTGACTTTTTATTTATTTTTTGATAGTTTTATTGAATAAAAAACTATGGAAGATAAAGAAGATAAAATTGTTAAGCTGACAAACGCGGTTTATAATTTACTGGAATTTTTTCCCCAAGATCCATTAAAAATAAAGATAAAAGATAAGGCTTTGGCAATTTTGGAAAACCCAAATTTTAAAGATGTTGATATTATTTTGAATTATTTGAAAATTGCAAAATTTCAAGGCTGGCTGAATTCGGTAAATTATTTAATTATTGTTGGAGAGTATGAAAAACTGGCGGTGGGGCTTCGTCATTGCGAGGAGCGTAGCGACGAAGCAATCCAGAGTGTTAGACTCGCTCGCAATGACGGGGACAAACTTACTCCAAGGCAAACCAAAATTCTGGAATTTTTAAGAAAAAATAAAAAAGCGCAGGTTATGGACTTACAGGTGGTTTTGCCAAACATCACAAAAAGGACAATAAGGCGGGATTTAGATGAACTTTTGAAGATAGGACAAATTGAGAGAGATGGGACATTTAATCAAATTGTTTACAAGATTAAGGTGTCCTATTGACTTAATAACGTTTTTAGTATAAAATATAGAGATAAGCGATGAGTAATTTGAACGAACAATTCGGCGAAATTTATGACCAGTATATTGAGAAAATATACCGTTTTGTTTACTTAAAGGTTAATTCCCAAGAAATAGCCGAGGATATTACTTCTAAAGTGTTTTTGAAGGGCTGGGAAGCGTTCCAGAGCCCTAAGGAAGAGATTAAAAATCAGGGTGCGTTTTTATACCAAATAGCCAGAAACGCTGTTGTAGACCATTATAGAGACAAAGGGAGGGCAAAGATGGTTGCAGTTGATGCCAGCTGGGAAATGGCTGACCCTGGGACAAGCGCTTATGATAAGGCTATTTTAAACGCAGATGTAAACATTGTTAAGGCAGGCATACAAAAGCTAAAAAAAGAACAGCAGGACATAATAATTTGGCATTATTTGGAGGATATGCCAATACCGGAAATAGCTGAATTATTAGGCAAGCCGGCTGGCACAGTGCGAGTTATGCTTCACCGAGGTTTAAAAGACCTAAAAGACATAGTTCAGGAGTCATAATAACGCTCGGCAACTGTCATCTCCGCGAAAGCGGAGATCCAGAGTAAGTGCATTTGACCATGGATTCCCGCTTTCGCGGGAATGACAACAAGAATTGTAACAAATAGCGAGTTTGAGCGTCATACATATATACAGCACAAATATGACCGAAATAACAGAAAAACAACTTATTTATAAACTCCATACTTTGAAAGAAATAAAACCCAGAAAAGAATGGGCTTCTTTGCTTAAATCGCAGATATTGGCGGAGAAAAAAGAAGTTGTTTTACATCAGGCAGGATTCACGGATTTTATCAGTGCAGTCCTTCGCTTCGGCTCAGGACAAATTTTCTCCCGAAAATTTGCTTATTCTTTTGCGGCTGTATTAATTTTAATTGCCGGAGCATTTGGATTGGCAAGGTTATTGCCATCTGGAACAGCGCCTCAAAATTCAACAGCATCATTAACACAGCAAACCAGGACGCAATCTGAAGCAGAAAAAAAAGTTGTTGCAAATCTAAGCGAAAAAATAAAAGATTTAAAACAGGCTTTAATAGTTAATCCAAAGCAAGATTCGCAAACAGTAAAAGGAATTGCAGATAGTTTAAAAACATTGGCTGATTTATCTGGGAACGATTTGGATCAAGATGTAGAAGATTTGTATAGGACATTGGTATGGAGCCAGATTTACGATTTACAGCATTCAACTTTAACAGATAAAGGGAAAAAGGTATTGTCTAAAATAGAGGGTTTAACCGATCAGGAAAAGTATACGGAAGCATTAGAGGAAATTTTATTAATAAACAAATCCGATACGTACATAAATTAAACATTTGATAAATCGCTAATTCGTTGTTAGTACGTAAAACAATGAGTTAATAAGGTCGACCGATGATAAAGTAAAAAATAATAAAAATTAAATTTACCCAGTTAAATAGCGCTTCGCGCTAAATTTGCGAAGCAAATTTATTTAACCGGGGAACAAAAACACAAAAAAATGAGTATAAAAAGAACAATTATTACAACCGTAGTCGCTTTGGCTTTGGTTGCAACAGTTGCTCCTGCCGCAGTCCAAGCTGACCAATTGTCAGATTTGATGGCTCAGATACAAGCTTTGCAAGCTCAATTACAGGCTTTGCAAGGAGGCGCTACACCGGTTCCAACTGGTATAGTTGCTTGTTCAGGAGTAACATTTACTAGAAATTTAACAGTTGGCTCAACAGGACAAGATGTAAAATGCTTACAGGTCCTTTTGAACACCAACGGTTATACACTTGCAGCGACAGGAGCAGGTTCACCTGGAATGGAAACATCTTACTTTGGTCCAGCGACCTTAGGAGCTGTAAAAGCATTTCAAGTAGCCAAAGGATGGACACCTGCAAATCAGGTTGGCCCATTAACAAGAGTCGCATTAAATGCTCTTATCTCAGGAACACCGACAACGGGTTTGCCAGCAGGTTGCACATCAACATCAGGATATAGCCCAACAACAGGCGTATCTTGCGCAACAGGTGCAACAACACCTGGGACAACAACACCTGGAGCAGTTGGATTTATCTCGGTAGCCACATTGGCTGCTTCACCAGCTGATAATGCAAACATTACAGCAACATCAAATGTTCCTGTATACGGAATTAATGTTAAAGCAATTAATTCCGATATGGATGTTAATAGCGCCAAGATCGTATTGTATACAACAAAATCAAGCGCAGTTGAACATCCAGCGACATCAATGACAAATCTTTATGCCTATGATGGAAGCACATTGTTGGGCACATTTCCAATCAATACATCTACAGTCATAAAAGAAAGCAGCACTTATTACATGATTTTGTCAGGATTCCATTTCTTGGTTCCTGCCAATACCACAAAAGCGCTTACTTTCTCAGCCGATTTTGTTTCAGGATTGGAAACAGACAGAATATTGGAGATTGCCATGTATGATACAACTGCCATTGGAGCAACCGATGGTTCAGGTGTAAACAGAACATCTGGCTTGACACCAACATTGACATCTGGAAATCCTGCAGCAAACCAAAGAACACACACCATAAACTATGATGTAGTTGGAACCTCAACAGTGGTAGCAAGCATTGCCGGTTCTACTCCAAAAGCAAGTTCTGTTAATGTTAACCACACAGATGGAGTATCAGATGTTCCAATGGCCGTGTTTAACTTCAAATCAACAACAGGAGCTTCTCAAATAACCGATTTGGTTATTACAGCTCAAGGAAGCGATGTAGGAGTTGAACAGATTTCTGCTGTAAAATTGTACGACGGTTCAACATTGTTGGGCTCAATAACATTGTCCAGCGCAGTGTCCGGAGCAACAGCAACATTTAGCGACCTTACAATTGATGTTGCAAAAGATGCTACAAAGGTTTTGACTGCAAAAGCAGACATTGAGTCAGATGTTTTGAGCGATGGGAGTGAATACATAAAATTGGTTATAGCAAATCCAAGCACAGACGTTACTTTCAACAAGCCAAACTTGGCTGCAGCACATCCTACTGCAACATCAGCAGTTGCCGGAAACTTTATGTATTTGTATGATAACGTAGTTGCAACATGGTCACTTGTTAGCGCAACATCCTCATACACTTACAACGCAACAACACCATCATCGTCATACACTTCAGGTAAAATTACCTTAAAAGTCCATTCAGATGGTGGAGACACTACAGAACCAGTTGCAGCCGACATAACAGTCACTGCTTATGTAGATGGCGTGGCAAATGGCGCAGCAGTTTCTAAGACAATTACATTGACCCCAGACAATACCTCTGACCTCATTGCAAGCGGTGAGGATACCGAGGTAGTAATTGATGTTTCTGAGCCAAGAGGAGTAACCGCATCTTCAGGTTCTTACTCTGGCACTGGCTTCGTTGACTTCAGAGTCACCAACCTTGCTTGGGTAACAACAGATGGAACATATACATCCACTGAAACTGCTCAGACATGGGGATTGGATACATTTAAGACTCCAGCAGTAAACGCTCAGTAATATTTGTTAGCCGCCTTCTTGTGAAAGGCAGACGAGCAAAGCAAAAAGCCACCGAAAGGTGGCTTTTTGTTGCTTGTTGAAGTCAGACTTCAACAAACTTTAAAAAGATGCTATTATAAAGATAATGCGCAAAGAACCATATACAGTCGGCGATTTTATTCATGTGTATAATCGCGGAAATCGGAAACAACCAATAGTTCTTGATACAAAAGATCAGTGGCGCTTTCTTTTGATGCTCCGTTATTTTAACGATGAGCATTCTTCTTCAAATCCTCTGCGTTACCTGTTGAAGTCTGACTTCAACAGGGCTTTCGAGTGGCCGCCCGATTGGCCGGCGCACAAACCATTGGTCAATATTGTTTGTTTTACGCTTATGCCAAATCATTACCATTTAATTTTAGAAGAAATTTCAGAGGGGGGCATAACAAAATTTATGAGAAAATTTGGAACAGGAATGACAAATTATTTTAATACAAAACATAAAGAATCGGGCAGATTATTTCAAGGGGCGTTTAAAGCAAAAAGAATTGATGCGGAGAATTATCTTTCTTATCTTACAGTATACATTCAAGTTAAAAATGTTTTTGAATTATATGCAGGCGGGATTAAAAAAGCAGTAAATAATTTTGACGATGCTTTTCGGTGGGCAGTTGAATATCCATATTCCAGTCTTGCCGATTATGCCGATAATCGAAATTCTCCAATTGTTGAAAAAAGTGTTGCAGGCGGCATGTTTTCTTCTGTTGGAGAGTATCGAAATTTTTCTAAACAGTGTATGCTGAATATGAATTTGCAGGATAAACTTGGCGATCTCGCATTTGAATAAGCTTGTTGAAGTCAGACTTCAACAAGCTTAAAAACTTTTAATAAATTGTTCAATCTGGGGTTTTAGTTCGGGATTTGTTTTAATTATTTCTTGAGCTAATTGTTTTGCCATTACATAGTTCCCCAATTCTTTGTGGCAAAGCATAATAGATGTTTTGTATTGCACTTCTCCCGGATTTATTTCAGATAATTTTTGATAAAGAGGCAGCATTTCTTTGTAATTTTCAGTTTCCAAGTATGCTGCTACAAGCTGTCTTAACGCAATTTCACTATCTTCCACGGAATATCCATTCTCTTTTGCCTTTTCTGCAAATTCTTTTCCAGCTTTAATGTCTCCTAAATAAATATTAATTAATCCGGAAATCCAAAGACATTCACGGCTTTGGGGGAAGGTTTTTAGGCAATAGACCGATTCTTCTTTTGCTCTTTTCAAATCTTCTAAGGATACAGTAGCCATAAAAGAACTAAAAAGAATTGTGGGGTTTCTTGGGCTTAATTTCAGGGCTTTATTGAAAGCGTCATTGGATTTGTTTATAAGCTCCGGATCGTTTTTTTCTTTTGCAATTGTTGCCAAAGATTCTCCCAAACGGAGCCAATTTTTGTAATCATATGGTTGGAGCTCAGTATTTTTTTGGGAAATTTCTGACACTTTTTTTGAAAGCTGGGCATTTTCATCTGGATGTTTAATTATTCTGTTTATCAACATATTTAGGTATACAGAATTTGTGTAAGGAAGAAAAAAGGTATTTATTTTTGACTGTTTGTCTAAAATTTTGGAAGCGCCCTGCCAGTCGTTATATTCGTTTGCCAGCGTTTGGGCAATAATAATTTGTTTATTCATCTGCAAAGGAAAAAAGTTATATTGCCAAAGGAATATTATTAAAACCAGAAATAAAACGCAAAGAGCCGGAATTTTGATAAATTTTAATCTATTTGTTATTACTTCGCTCCTCCCGCCTTCGCCAAGGCTTCGGCGGGCATGCGCAATAACGTCGACTTGATTTGCATTTGCAGAGTAAATTAAATGTATAGAGTAGGCCGCCAAAAAGAAAAAAATAAGCATAATTGCAAAGCCGTCAATGGATGCCAAAGACGCTATAGAAAAAGCCAAAAGCCCTGCTTGCAGTCCGTTGGCAGCCGGGTATTGATGTTTAATTTTTTGCAGACCCCAAAAAAGAGAAAATAAAAAAACAAGATAAAAAATTAAAGCAAAAATTCCGGAATCAACTAAAATTTGTATCAAGTAATTATGCGCCCTGTCAAAATCTTTTAGGTCTTTCATTATGGGCAAAGTAGGGTCATAATGTTTGTTGAAGGCGACATAAAAGTTTTCCGGGCCGTATCCAAAAAATGGCCTTTCCAAAAAGGCTGATATTGATATTTTCCATGCAGATGTTCTTGCCGGATCAGCTGAAAAACCACGCGTTAAGGATGTTATTCTTATTGTCGGTTCTTTTAATAAATTAGGCCATTTTCCATAAATTTGCGGGTGGCTGCTTAAAAAAAAGATAAAAATGAGAAGTACAATAGGTAAAATTATTGCGCCCGTTTTTATTTTTTTCATCTTTTTAGGATTAAAAATTAAAAACCAAAAAATTCCAATCGAAAGTCCTAAAAAAGCGGCTCTGCCTTGCGCTATAAAAATAATTGAAAAGGAATAGAAAATAACCAAAAATAAATAAAAATATTTTTTTATATTGCGTTTTTCTAAGATAAAGAAAGAAAACGCCACAAAGAACATGGGCAGAAGATAAAGAGAAAGTATTAATGAATTTCCTAGGGTTGAGCTTGGTCTTGTGTTTGTGTGAGTAAAAATATTATCTAAAACCCCGAATAGTTGGAAAATTGCCACCAATCCCACCAAAAATCCGATAACCAGAGAAAAGTCAAGAAGTTTTTTCCAGTGTTCTTTTTTGACAATTGCCAAAGTTAAAAATAAAAAAAGAACGAAAAAAGTAAAATTTATAAAGCCCGCGCCTCTTTCGGGAGTTCCCCATAAGCTACGAGATACGTCGAGTGAAAGCAGTGTAGAAACGAAAACAATAAAGAAATAAGCCAAAAGCGAAATTATTGGTATAAAAACCGCAGAGCGCGGGTTTAACGCCTCTTTCCAGCCCGAGGCTGGTCCGCCTTGGTCGGATATTTTTTTTAAGCTTATTTTTTCTTTAAACAAGTAAATAAAACCTAAAATAGCCAGTATCGATCTGAACGCAATTGCTTGCGTATATGATGGGGGTGTAAACCATGGCGGGATATTTAACGCCGGCAAGGCCAACATTATAAAAAATCCGATTATATATATCAAATAAGAGATTTTATTATTTTCGTTGATTTTAGACATGGTTTATTTTATTTTTGGAATTGTTTGCAGAAAGAGTTTTTTAACATTTTCAGCATTTTTCCCGAATATTTTTAAAATTTCTTCCCATGTAACTGTCTCCTTTTCCATCCAGCTGTCATAATCTGTTGACATTGCCACTGCCGCATATTTGATGCCTGCTTCATTGGCAAGAATACATTCAGGAGCTATGGACATGTTAATTACATCAGCTCCCCAAATCCGAAACATTTTTGACTCTGCGCGGGTTGAGAATCGAGGTCCTTCTATTGTTATCACTGTTCCTTTGTGGTGCAGTTTGAGTTGCAATTCTTTTGCGCTTGCAATTAAAATCTTCCGTAAATCCTCTGAAAAAGGGTCAGGCATGGCAGTATGCTTTGCATTTTTCGCTCCGCCAGAAAATTCCTCATAATAGGTTATTTTTCTATGTCTTGTAAAATCAATAAATTGATCTAGCGCAACAAGATCGCCTCGTTCTATTTCTTTTTTTAGGCTTCCGCAGGCAGTACTGGCAAGTATGCTTTTTACGCCAAGTTCTTTCAAGGCCATAATATTCGCTCTGAAATTGACTTGTGTTGGAGGAATGGTATGACGTCTGCCGTGTCTTGCCAAAAATACAACTTTTTTTCCATGTATTTCGCCAATTTTTAATGGAGAACTCGGTCGGCCGTATATAGTGTCTGCCTCAAAATCTTTTGCATTTTCTAAAATATCTGCATCATCAAGGCCAGAGCCTCCTATTATGCCAATTTCCGCAGAAAATTTTTGAATTTCCATTTTATTATTTGACCTTTTAATAAATTTCTTCCTTTAAGCTCCTTAACTATATCAACGGCAGCTTTCATTGTACCTCCAGTAGCTAAAACATCGTCAACCAGCAAGATTTTTTAGTTTAATTAGATTATTGTTTTCCATATTGGTTTATGATATAAATAAAAAAGTAAAAAAGCAACAACAAAAATGAAAAAAATGCCCAAATAGTAGATAAAAAAGAAGTTATAAAAAAATGGCGGCACAAAAATATTAGGCCGTTATGCATTAGCTGTAATGATAGAAAAAGAAATAAATTATGAGAAAAGTGGAAAAAAAACTTAATAGTTTTAAGGCAGTAATTTTGGCTGGCGGGCAGGGGACTCGTTTGTATCCGATAACAAGAGAAATACCAAAGCCGCTACTTCCGGTAAATAAAAAGCCGATTATTAATTATTTGGTTGATTTATTTCATTCTTACGGAGTAAAAGACATTGCCATTTTGATCAGTGAAGATCAGTTTGAGGATTTTGTCTGGTGGAAAAAACGTTATTATCCTAAAAATAATATTTTGCTGAAAAAAGAAAAGGAGCCGTTAGGAACTTTTGGCGGACTTTTTTTTCTAAAGAATTGGGTCGGGAAAAATTTGTTCTTTTTTACTAATGGAGATGAATTGAAAGAAATTAATTTATTTAAAATGGCTGAATTCCATAAAAAAATAAATCCTATAGCTACCGTAGCATTGGTTGAAACATCAAATCCTTGCGAATACGGAGTAGCGGTTTGTGATTCGAATTTTGTAAAAGAATTTATAGAAAAACCCAAAAATCCGTTATCAAACTATGTGAATTCCGGTATTTCCTTATTTTCACCGAAAGTCTTTGATTATCATCCTGGACCCAAATTTTTAATGTACGAAAAAGATTTATTTCCAATTTTATCGAAGGAAAAAAAATTGGCTGGTTTTAAATTCAAGGGTAAATGGATAGACACTGGCACATGGGAGAGATACAGTAAAGCTTTAGATATGTGGTAAAATTATTTCGAAGGTGCTATAATTTGACACTTTTTGACCTCTATTGACACCAATTCAATAAGGGATTATTATTAAATAGTTATGAATATTCCAGCTGAAATTCAACCTAAAAAAATATATACCCCCAAAGAAGCTAGGGATTTTTTAAAAGTTTCGGAAAGCACGATGAAAAGAATGCTAAAAAGAGGCATCATTAAAGCATATAAGGTTTCAGGCCAATATAGAATTTGGGGAAGCGAAATATTGGTTCTTGTATCTCCAAAACTGGAATCTGGAGTATATAAAGTTTACAAAAAAATAAGAGAAAATACGCATAAGGCTATTGAAAAATGGTAATTTTAGCATTATTAAATTAAGGAAAATGATTGGAAAACAAAAAATAGGCATATTGGGGGTTGGCATGGTAGGGGGCTCTCTTAAAAGATATTTTGAAAAACAGGAAAATGTGGAGCTTTTTTTGTATGATAAAAAAGGATTGGGTTCTTTGGGGGATTTGAATAAGGCCGATTTTGTTTATGTGTGTCTCCCAACTCCTTATGTTTCTGAAAAAGGATGCGATACTTCTATTATAGAAGAAGGAGTAAAAAATATTTCAGGAAACAAAATTATTATAATTAAATCAACTGTTATTCCGGGCACAACAGATAAAATGCAGGAAAAATTTCCTCAACACAAATTTTTATTTAACCCTGAATTTTTAACCGAAGCCACTGCCGACCAAGATATGTTTTTACCCGATAGGCAAATAATGGGTTACACAAAAGAAAGTTATAGTATTTCTAAAAATGTTTTACAGCAGCTTCCTTTAGCTCCGTACGAGGATATAGTGCCGGCTATAGTGGCTGAATTTATAAAGTATGCCAATAATACATGGTTTGCCGTAAAAGTTGCAATGAACAATGAGCTGTATGACCTGGCAAAAAAAACGGGCATTTCTGAAGAAGAATGGGAAAAACTGGTATCTGGGATAGCATCTGACAAGAGAGTGGGGAGGACTCATTTAACGATAGTACATAAGGAAAAAAGAGGATATTGGGGCAAATGCTTGCCAAAAGATATAAAAGCTTTGCTGAAATTTGCTGAAGATTCCGGCGTTGAGATGCCTGTTCGTGAGGCTGCAAATAAATATAACGACAAATTATTAAACTCGCAGGGAGTTAAGGAATTTATATAAACATATGGTTGAAGAGCAAGAAAATAGGAAAAAAGCGCTTATAACTGGGATCACTGGACAAGACGGCTCATATTTAGCTGAGTTTTTGATTTATAAGGGGTATGAGGTTCATGGGATAATAAGAAGGGCGAGCACATTTAATACTCAGCGCATAGATCATATTTATCAAGATCCTCATGCTAATAATGTCAGATTGTTTAATCATTACGGTGACTTAACGGATGCTGGAAATTTAGAAAAAATTATAAACCAAGTAAAGCCAGATGAAATATATCATTTGGGAGCGCAATCGCATGTAAGGGTTAGTTTTGATATGCCAGAATTTACCTCAAATACTGTGGCGCTTGGAACTTTGAGGATTTTGGAGGCTATAAAGAATTCCAGCAGGCCAATTAAATTTTATAACGCTGCTTCTTCCGAAATGTTTGGATCTTCTAATCCTCCGCAAAATGAAGAAACTATTTTTCATCCTAGGTCGCCGTATGCAGCAGCAAAAGTTTTTTCTTATGAAATAACGCGGGTTTACAGGGAATCGTATGGTATTTTTGCGTGCAACGGTATTTTGTTTAACCATGAATCTCCGCGAAGAGGAGAAACATTTGTTACCAGAAAAATAACAAGAGCGATAGCTATAATAAAGGCCGGGTTAGATAAAAAGATATACCTGGGTAATTTAGATGCTAAAAGGGACTGGGGATATTCTCCAGAGTATATTGAGGCAATGCACCTAATGCTTCAGCAAGACAAGCCCGCAGATTATGTAATAGGGACTGGCGAAACCCATACCGTAAAAGAATTTTTAGAGAAGGCTTTTGAATATTCAGGCTTGGGCGATTGGCAAAATTATGTTGAAATTGATCCTGCATATTTTAGACCCGCTGAAGTAGAAGTTTTGATTGCAGACGCAAAAAAATCAAAAAAAGAGCTGAGCTGGACGCCAAAGATAAAATTTGATGATTTAGTAAAAATAATGGTTGATTCTGACATGAGGGCATTAAAATTAACTCCACCCGGAGAAGGAGACAAAATATTAAAAGAAAAATTCTCCGAAAAATGGTGGAGAGTTGATTAACTATGATTGACCTTAAAACAAAAAAAATTTTAATAACCGGAGCCAACGGATTTGTGGGCAAGCATTTGGTCCAAAACTTATTGGAACTGAAAAATGTTTCGCTAAATAATTTGTACACGCCGGATTTCAAGGAATTAGATTTAAGAAAATGGGAGGATTGCCAGAAAGCTGTGCAAGGCAAGGATGTTGTTATACATTTGGCCGCCAAAGTGGGCGGAATAGGTTTAAACAGGGAAATACCGGGAGAAATGTTTTATGACAATATTATAATGGGTACGCAATTAATGGAGGCTGCGCGACAAGCGAAGGTGGAAAAGTTTGTGGCTTTAGGTACAATATGCGCTTATCCCAAATTTACGCCCCTGCCCTTTAAGGAAGAATATTTGTGGTCAGGGTATCCCGAAGAAACTAATGCTCCTTATGGGTTGGCTAAAAAAATGTTATTAGTGCAAGCTCAATCCTACAGGCGGCAATACGGATTTAATGCCATTTATTTATTGCCCGTTAATATGTATGGTCCCGGAGACAATTTTGACCCCAAAAAATCGCATGTCATTGCAGCCCTTATCAAAAAAATCTACGAAGCGAAAAAGGATAATAAAAAATATATTGAAGTTTGGGGTTCGGGCTCTGCAACAAGAGAGTTTCTTTATGTCGAAGACGGAGTGGAGGGAATTATTTTGGCTGCTGAAAAATATGACAAGCCAGATCCGATAAATTTGGGTTCTGGCGCAGATATTTCAATAAACGATTTAGCGGTTTTGATCTGCAAATTGATGGATTTCAAAGGAGAAATTCGTTGGGACAAATCAAAACCGGACGGTCAGCCAAAGCGCCTTTTAGAAGTTTCTAAAGCCCAGAAAGAATTCGGCTTTAAATCAAAGACTAACTTAAGAGAAGGATTGCAGAAAACAGTCAAATTTTATTTGGAAAATGAAAACAAACAATAAAATTTTACAATTTAAATCTTTGCTTTGGGGAAACAAAACCGTAAAGCAGACAATATTCAAAAATAGTTTTTGGTTGATATTTGCAGAGGGAATTAATAAGGTTGTAAAACTTTTTTTACTTATCTATATTGCTAAAATTTTCGGACCATTGGAATACGGCAAATTCAGTTTTGCCCTTGCCTTTATAGGTCTGTTTGCAATTTTCCCTAATTTTCTTTCTCCGTCAATTATTGTAAGAGAATTTTCTGGCGATAAGGAAAAAGAGAAAGAGTTTTCTTCTGTTCTAACCTTTAGAATCATCTTTGGCATCCTGGCTTTAATTTCGATAACAATCGGCTCTTTCTTTATCACACATGATATTTCGGTCAGGAAGTTAATTTTTATTTTAGCATTCTATATTCAAATCGACAGTCTCTCCGATTTTTTATCTTTATTCTTTCAGGCAAGACAAAGAATGGAGTACCAATCTTTTTCTAAAATTACGAAAAGTATTTTACTTGTGGGATTTGCATTCTTTTTAATTTTTATAGATCCTTCAATTCAAAATCTAGGTTATGGCTATTTACTTTCCAGTATTTTGGCGATGATTCTTATTTTGTTTTTTTTCCACAAAAAAATTTATCCAATATCTATAAGCTTAAATAAGAAAATATGGCAGAGATATTTCTCTCTTCTGTGGCCCGTGGCTTTAGCTGGCTTTTTTCTTTCTCTTACTGCGCAAATGGATGCAGTAATCATGGGACGTATGAATATGATTTCTCAGATAGGATATTATAGCGCAGCCCTAAAAATATTAGCCGGGGTTTTTATTCCCTTAGCCCTGCTCAACATAGTTTTTTATCCGGCTATAAATAAGGCATTCATTGAGGGAAAAGAAAAATTTCAAAAAATTTGGGATTTCCAGATAAGCTTAATGGTTTCTTTACTCTTACCATTATTGGTTGGATGTATTGTTTTGGCGCCAAAAATTATAAATTTTATTTACGGTGGCAGTTATTCGGCATCAATTTTAGTTTTTCAAATTTTACTTTTCTCAGGAATTATTGTTTTTATAAACAAACTTTTTAGCCAGGTTTTATATATTTTGAACAGGCAAAATATGTTTTTATGGATAAATTTAGTCGGAGCGGTAGTGAATATTGGTTTGAATCTTTTTTTAATACCGCGTTTTGGTATATATGGAGCAGCAGTAGTTAACCTGATCACTTTTTCTGTAATTTTTGTCATTACTATTGCGATTTTAAGGAAATTTATCTCAATTAGTTTTTTCGATTCCAAATTTTTTGTAACCTCGGCTATTTCAGGACTTGCATGCATTGTGATGTATTTTGCTATTTCAGTTCCCAAGGTTTATGATTTGCACGTTGTTTTTTCAGTTTTTATAGGGATGGTTATTTATTCAACTATATTTTTTATTTCTAAATTTTTTCTTAAAAATATCGGGTTAGTAAAAGAAATTTTTTAGAAAATTTAAATTTTATGGCTTTATCAAATAAAACAAAAATTGGAATTGTAGGCATGGGATTTTTAGGGGGGGCGGTTAAATACTGGTTTGACAAGCAAGAATTTCCAGCATTTTTTTACGATAAATATAAAGGGGTGGGATCTGTGGAAGAAATCAATAATGCCGAGATAATATTTATTTGCCTGCCCACTCCTTTTTTAGAAGAAGAGAACAAAGGGTTTGATGATTCAGCCATATGGGAAACTTTAGATTTGATTGATGGGCAGAAAATTATAGTCATAAGATCTACGGTTTTGCCCGGCTCAACCGAAAAATACCAGAAAAACTTTCCGCATCATAAGTTTCTAATGAACCCGGAATTTTTAGTTGCAAAAACAGCGATACAAGATTTTATAAATCCAAACAGGCAGATAATTGGATGTACTGAGGTCAGTAAAGACGTGGCCGAAAATGTACTGAAAATTTTACCAAAAGCGCCGTTTGAAAAAATAGTTTCGGCCACAGAAGCTGAAATGATTAAATATTTTGGAAATGTTTTTTTGGCAAACAGGTTAATTTTTGCAAACCAAATGTACGATATTTGCCAAAAAATTGGAGCAGACTACGAAACCGTTAAGGAGTGCGCCGGATCCGACTCAAGGATAGGGCTAAGCCACTTTGATGTTCTTTGCGATGGTTATAGGGGTTATTCAGGAGCTTGCTTGCCAAAGGATACAAAGGCATTAATTCAGTTTGCCCAAAAAGTAGGAGTTGATGCAAAACTGCTAAAAACTATCGACGAGATAAATAATAAGTTGATCGACGGAAATAATCATGATTAAATCTAAAGAAAAAATTCTGGTTACGGGAGGCGCTGGTTTCATAGGGTCTCATTTATGCGAAAGGCTGTTGAGGGAAGGTTTTTCTGTTATTTGTCTTGATAATTTTAGTGATTTTTATGACCCTAAATTAAAGGAAGACAATGTAAAAGAAATGATTGGCAATAAAAAACTCTCATTAGTGAGGGGAGACATTCTAGATAAAAATTTATTAAAAAAAATATTTTCTGCAAACAAAATTTTTAAAATTGTTCATTTGGCCGCCATACCCGGTGTGCGCCAATCCATAAAAACCCCTTTTGATTATATAGATGTCGATATTAAGGGCACAGTCAATCTTCTTGAAATGGCAAAAGAGTATAAAGTTTTTCAATTTATATTTGGATCTTCTTCGACTGTTTACGGACAAGACTCTAAGTCGCCGTTTTCCGAAGACGAAACAAATCTCATTCCGGTTTCGCCATACGGAGTTAGTAAATTATCAGCAGAAATATTCTGCCGCACCTATAGCAAACTTTATAAAATTCCCACTACTATTCTTAGATTTTTTTGTGTTTTTGGACCAAGGGAAAGGCCCGAGCTGGTTTTACCAAAATTTGTGGCGCTGGCTGAAGCCGGAAAGGCGATTTCCCAGTATGGATCAGGAGAATCTGCCAGAGATTATACCTACATTGACGATATTGTAGAAGGTATAATGAAAGCCGTTAAGAAAGAATTTAGTTTTGAAATATTCAATTTAGGCAATTCAAGTCCTGTAAAGTTAAAAGACTTGATAAAAACTATTGGTGAAAAATTAAAAGTTGAATTAAAAATAGAAAATATGCCAGACCAACTTGGAGATGTGCCAATTACTTATGCAAATATTTCAAAAAGCAAAAAAATACTTGGGTGGCATCCAAAAGTTTCTTTGGGAGCTGGTGTGGATAAATTTTTAATTTGGCATAAAAATAAAAATCGTTAAAAATAAATTATGATAATAACATGCCTTATCGGAGATCCCGTCGAGCAAAGCGTGTCTCCGTATATGTACAATTATTTTGGATTTAGAGCGGGCTTGCCCTATTATTCCCACATAAAAATAAGGGTGCATGCGGAAAATGAAGGCAATTTGAAAAAAGCAATCCAAGCAGCTAAGTTTTTGGGTTTCGCGGGCATTAATATAACGATTCCTTATAAAACAAAAGTTTTAAAATATTTAGATAAAATTGATAAAAAAGCTGCAGCAGCAGGAATAGTTAACGCTATAGTTAATAGAAATGGAAAGCTTGTCGGATACAACACAGACAGCGCCGGCGCTTTGTTGGCCATAGAAAAAAGATTGAGGAAAATTAAAGCGAGCGATAAAATTTTAATTTTTGGCGCGGGGGGCGCCTCTAGGGCTGTCACGGTTGCAATTTCTACAAGGACTAAAAACATAACCCTAATAAATAGAAAAGAAGATTTTCAGCTTGCTCAGTCTCTAAGAGACGATGTCAAAAAATTAGGAATTTCAATAAATATATTACCGCTTAATGAAGAAAATATTATTCGGGAATTTGTCAGAGCAGATTTTGTTATAAATGCCACGCGCTTGGGAATGGTGCCGAATATAAAAGAAAGTATAATATCTAAATCGCAGTTTAGCAAAATCAGCAAATTAACTCCGCTAAAGAAAAAGTTATTTTTTGATGTAGTTTTTAATCCCTATACAACAGAGTTTTTAAAGATGGCAAAAAAATATAATGCGAAAACTTGCCAAGGTTTATATATGACAATTTATCAAGGGGCGGCTTCCTTTGAGCTTTGGACCGGTAAAAAGGTAAGCAAAAAAGATGTAGATTTTATTCATAAAGTTATTAAACAAAAAATGGGAATTAAAAGTTAAACTAACAAGCATGAAAAACAAAAAAATAATTTATGGGATTGTCGGGTGCGGGCGAGTTTTTCCCGTACACGTTGACGCAATTAAAAAAGATAAAAATAGCCGGTTAAAAGCGGTTTTTGATATTGACAGAAGGGCGGCCGAAAAAGCCGCAAAAAAATATAGTTGTCAGGCAAAAGGAAGTCTGGCAGAGTTGTTGTCGGATCCTGAAATAGACGTAATTAATATTTGCACGCCCCATCATACTCATAAAAATATTATCTTAGAGGTGATTAAAGCTGGTAAATATTGCATTTGCGAAAAGCCCTTGTGCTTGAACAAAAAGGAGGGAGAAGAAATTATTAAAAGCAAGTATTATAAAAACAATGTTTTTGTAATGTTTCAGAACAGATTTAACCCAGCGATGCAATTTTTGTCTAAAGCTATAAAAGAGGACGCCTTGGGTAAAATAATACTTTGCTCGGTATCTCTCCGCTGGTGGAGAGACGATAGTTATTTTATGGATGAATGGCACGGGAGCAAGAAGAAGGTGGGAGGAATGCTATATAACCAGGCATCTCACGTGCTTGATATTATGAGAAAGATTTGCGGAGAGCCAAAAAGCGTAAAAAAAGTGGAGGCTTCTTTGCGAAAAAATATAAATATTGACGATATTTATGAGGGCAATATTGTTTTTAATAACGGTACTATTGGAAACGTTGAAGTGACCACTTACGCAGGGTATAAGGATTGGGAAGTGTCTATGTTTGTCATTGGAGAAAAGGGTACCATAAAGATAGGCGGACTTTCAATAAATAATGTAGAATATGTAGATGTTAAAAACAAAAACTTTGCGAAAATGGCGCCTAAATATTGTGAGAAAATAAAAACAGGTTATGGCAATAGCCACCCGAGAGTTATATCCGCTTTCAGCGAATGGTTGTTAGGGGGAAAAAGACATCCTGATTTGGTTTCAGCAAAAGAAGGAGTGTTGTCAACAATGTTTTTTGAAAAATTATATAACGGCAAATAAGTAAAAAATTTAAAAACTATGAAAGATATTTCTCAAAATGATATTCAAAATAATGTTCCTCTCGTAACAAGGAAAGATTTCCAGAGGGAAATTTTAGTTGGCAATAGCCAGATAGGCGGAGGAATAATTACTATTATAGCTGGCCCTTGCACAGTAGAAAGCAAAACTCAAATTTTTAAAATTGCAAAAGCTGTAAAAGAGGCCGGAGCTACAATGTTAAGAGGAGGGGTTTTCAAGCCTTTAACTTTTCCTTACGGAGATCCTTTGGGAAGGGCTGATGCCGACTCAAACGGTCCAAGCAGAGATAGAAAGGAAATTTTAAGTAAAAAAGAACTTTTTGAAAATGCAGAAAAAAGGCTATCTTATTTAAAGGAAGCGGGCGAAAAATACGGATTGCCTGTGATTTCGGAAATTCTTTATGCTGATTCTGTGAAAATGATGGAAAAATATGTTGATATGTTTCAGGTTGGATATCGCCACATGTTTAACATGGATTTAATAGAGGCGCTTTCCAAAACAGAAAAACCAATACTATTAAAAAGACATTATGGCGAAAGTTTAAGATCGCTTTTGGGAGTTGCAGAACATTACGAAGCCCGTGGAAAACATAATTTTGTTTTTTGCGAAAGAGGCGTTTCGGTACCCCATACCCATAATGTTGAATCTAGAGCGATAATTGATATACAAGCAATCATTGCTTTAAAGGAATATGCCCCAAGCGTGCCGGTAATAGTTGATCCTAGCCATGCTACTTTTAAAAGAAGTTATGTTGCTGGAGTTTCGAGGGCGGCAATTGCCGCTGGAGCCGACGGGCTTTTGATTGAGGTTCATCCAGATCCAGAAAATGCATGGGTTGACCCTTTGATGTCATTGGATTTTAATTCTTTTGCAAAACTTGTTAAAGAAATTGAAGAAATCGCGAAGATTTTAGAAAAAAAATAAACCTGACGACCAACACATGAAAACAGTTTCTATCATTATTAGGACAAAGAACGAAGAAAGATGGATAAACCATTGCTTGAGTTCTATTTTTAGTCAGAATTTTAAAGATTTTGAAGTAATTATTGTTGACAACGGAAGCCAAGACAGAACTATTGAAAAGGCAAGGCAATACCCAGTTAAGATTGTTAATTATAGCGAAAAAGAATTTAAGCCCGGAAAGGCGATAAACGAAGGCATTAGAGCTTCAAACAGCAAATATATAGTTGTTCTTTCCGGCCATTGCATACCCACTAATGATATGTGGCTGGAAAATTTTATCAAGGAAATTGAATCTCGGCCAGATGTAGCTGGGGTTTACGGGAGACAAGAACCCCTTCCTTTCAGTAGCGACATAGATAAAAGAGATTTGCTTTTTACTTTTGGTTTAGAAAAAAAAGTGCAGGCTAAAGACACTTTTTTTGATAATGCAAACAGCATTGTCAAAAGAGAAATTTGGGAAAAGTTTCCTTTCGACGAACAAGTACTGCATATCGAAAACCTTATTTGGGGTAAAGAAGTTATAAAAAACGGATACAAGATAATTTATTCTCCCGATGCTAGTGTTTATCACCACCATGGCATTCATCATGGAGGAGATTTAAAGAGGGCAAGAGAAGTGGTAGAAATATTAGAAGGAATAGATTTATCAAAAGAAAAAAGAGCAGTAGATATTACCGAATTAAAAGTTGCCGGAATAATTCCTGCCAAGGGTAAAGTAGAATTTTTGGGAGGAAGACCTTTGATTGAATACACAATTTTACGCGCCAAAGAATCTAAATACTTAAATTTGATAGTCGTTACAACAGATAACCCGGAAATTGCCGATATTGCTAGAAATCTAGGAGTGCATTTTATATTTATTTATCCGAAAGAATTGGCCGAGGAACACGTAGAAATAAAAGAAGTATTAGGTTATGCTGTTTCTGAATTTGAGAAAATGAAAATTATCCCTGACGTTGTGGCCTATCTTAGCCCAACATATCCCTTTAGGCCCAAAGGGTTAATTGATGAAATAATTAAAGATTTAATTAATGGCGGATACGATAGCGTGCTGCCCGTGCTGCCCGAATACAGATCTTGCTTTATTAAAGAAGATGAAAAAGTTAAGAGATTGGATAGGGGTTTTATGCCTATGCAATTTAAAGAGCCGCTTTATACAGGCCTTTCGGGATTGGTTACTGTTTCTTATGTTGATGTTATTAAAAAAGAGCAAAATAGGCTTGGAGAGAGATTGGGAATGGTAGAAGTTGATAATATTCTTTACTATATTGATATTGGAAAATCTAAAGCAAAGGAGATGGCCGAGATTTTAATTAAAGATTGGTGGCCAAAAAATCAATAATTTTTAATTCAAAGTAATAGACATGCCAGAAAAAAAACAAAATGTAGTTGCTGTGATTCCTGCGAGAGGTGGGTCAAAGGGCGTTCCGGGAAAAAATATTAAATTATTAGGAGGAAAACCCTTAATTTCTTATGTTCTTGAGGCTGCAAAAAAATGCCAGCTTATAGACCGTATAATTGTTTCCACTGATGACGAACAAATAGCTGAAGTTGCTAAAAAATACGGAGCAGAAGTCCCCTTTATGAGGCCAGCAGAATTAGCAGAGGATGCAACGCCCACTGAACTCGTTTTAAAACACGCGGTAGAATGGCTTGAGCAAAATGAAAAATACAAAACAGACATTGTTGTTTTTTTTCAATTAACTGATCTTCCAAGAACAAAAGGGCTCATCGAAAAGGTTGTTAGTAGAATTTTAGAAGACGATTCATTGGATTCTGTTTTTGTAGCTACTTGCACTCGAAAAAATTATTGGCGAAAAAAAGATGGCAAATGGCAGAGATTAGCCCAAGATATTATGCCATATGGACCAAGACAGAAAAAGGAACCGCTTTATAGGGAAGACACCGGATTGGCCTGCGCGACAAGGGCAAGATTTATAAAAGAAGGCAGAAGAGTAGGAGATAATGTTGATATTATTATTAATGACGCTGATTTTTCTATTGATATAAACGATCCAATAGATTATTGGTTGGCCGAAAGATACTGGGAAAGAGGAATTGATCTCTCAAAATATGAACCATAAATATATAAAAAATAATTGTGAGTCTTGCCAAAGAATATTAAGTGGCGCAGGAAAAATTAAAGAATACAAATGTTGGTTTTTGGAGCACGTGGGCGAGCCTATTCCTGTAAATGGGTGGCTGGTTTTGCGCCTAAAAAGACACGGCGAAGGATTAGTAAGCATGAATAAAGAAGAATCCGAGGAGTTAGGCCAAATTTTGAACAGCCTGCCAAAAGCGCTTAAAGAAGTTACCAACGCAACGCAAATATATTTGTGCTCTTTTAACGAATCAGTTCCTCATTTGCATTTTCATTTTATCCCGCGTAGAGCGGAAGAAAAAAGAAGAACCATAGATTTTTTCATTCTTCAAAATGAAGTAAAATCCGGTAAAGTGTCTGCGATAGCGGCAAGCGAAACAGCTTCTTTAATCAGAAATATTAAAATAAGATTAAATTAATAAAACAATATGTTTGAACAAGAAACCATTGACCTGTACAAAAAATTAGTGAAAGAGGCAGCAGAAACAGACATAGGTTGGAGACACTCGCCTGTTGAAGATTGGAAAATAGACTATTTCGCAAAAAATTTTAATGAAAATAATCTTATTAATTTCAGAAGAACGCCATTAGTTGAAGGCGTGATAAGTTTCCCTGACAGGCCGCTAAGAAAAGGCGTAAGGCTAACTCAACCATGGTTGTCTGGCCTACCCCTTTGGCAAAAAATAAGGGGAATAAGAGATATTTTGGTTGAACTATATCCTTTAAATTCTTATTTTAAAATTAATTTATCGGAAGTTGGTGATAGCCCAGTCGGGAATCCTTGTTATTATAGTTTTGGCAATATAAAAATTACAGACCTTGCAATTAGAATGTGTTTTTATCGCAAGTATATTGAGAAAGAATTTAAGCATGCGAGTAATATACTTGAAATTGGCGGGGGTTTTGGTGGATTATGTCTAAAGCTTATGCAGTCTAAAATTTTAAATCCTCAAAAATATTTTTTTACGGATTTGCCGGAAAATCTCGCCCTGGCTTTTTATTATCTAAAAAATAATAATTTTAATGTGAAGGTTTTTGAAAGGGGACAAGACATAGAAAGGGATTCAGGAAAAGTTGTCTACATTGTAGCGCCATGGAAACTCAAGGATTTAAATGTGCGGATGGATCTTTTTATCAATACAATGAGTTTTCAACATATGACCAGAGAGAATATTGTTTATTATTTGTCAGAAATTAATAGGTTGAATACTAAAAATTTATTTTTAGTGAACAGGGACGGCAAAAGAGATGCGACGGATTTAAAAATCAGCGAATATCCTATTCCTGAAAAATATATTTTGTCCAAAGAAGAAAAATATCTGTTTTCAAACCACCTTATGAGGAAGTATAGTCTAATCAATTAAATTTTAAAATATGTTTGCAAAATCACCATCGTTTAGCGTAAGCGGAAAAAAATTCAACGTTATAATTTTAGCATCTGGATTAGGAGCAAGACTAAAACCGGAAACTGATAATATTCCAAAGCCGTTGGTTGAGTTAGATGCGCAAGGAACAAAGGCTATTGATTATTTGATACAAAAATTCCAATATGTGGCGGGCAGATTAATTATAACAACTGCATATTGCGCCGACTTGCTTGAAGCTTATGTGAAAGGAAAATACTCTACTATGGATCCTCTTTTTGCCAGAGTCCCCGAGCTTATAAGCCCTGGCGCTTCTTTGATTGCCGGCTTAGATCAGGCGGCATCTGATTTGCCTACTATAATATTGTTTTGTGATTATATTGTTGAAGATTATATACCTGTTGATAATGATGCTTTGTGCGTGAGTAAAAAACCCGAAGGAGATTATGTTGTAGACTCTCATCCAAAAGGCATACCCACAATAGAAGAAGAAGTAATTACTGACTTGGCGCCCAACCAAGATCTTTTGAAAGATCGTTACGGCGGTTTTACCGGCATAGGAATATTCCACGACACATTGTTTTTAAAGTCGATTGCTTACACAAAAGCTTATGAGAAAAAAATGGATGTTGCTTATGACTTTGATATAATTAAAGAATACATAAAAAAAGTTAAAACAATGCCAATATACGTTTCAAAACTTTACGAATTTGGTACAATGGACGCCTTAAAGAAAATACGAGAAATTCACAATTACTCTAGATAAATATGCAAATTACAGAAAGCATAATAAATAGAATGTCAGGAATTAAAGGAAGGCCGGTTTTGGTTGGAGTTTGTGGACGGGCTGGAAGCGGGAAATCTACACTTGCTAAAAAAATAAAAGAAGAATTGGAGGGCCAGGGAATAAAATCTGTTTCATATTCTGGCGATTGGAGATTTAAACTCGACTCGCAGGGCAGAAAAATGTTTCTTGATGAAAAATGGCTTTCGGGACTGGATGAATATTTACGAGCGGTAAACCAATTTAATTGGTGGGATTTTGAAAAAATATACGCCGATTTAAATCTGTTAAAAGCCGGCCAGTCTGTTTTTTTAACAAATGCTTATAGCCGCGAGACTGGACGCAAGGATTTAAATAAAGAAATCAAGGGAACGGAAAACGGGGTTATATTTTATGAGAGTTGTATCTTGGGGGGGATTGATATTTTAGACAATCTAGACATTATTATTTTGCTTAATACGCCAGACAATGTTTGCTTTTCTAGGCTGGCAGAGAAAGATTCAAAGAGGAGGACCTTTCCCGACCTCCTTGCCAGGCAATTGGTTACGCTTTACAGCGAAAATATTTTTTTAGAGTCGATTTTAGATAAATTCTCTAAAAAGTTATTAACTTGTAGTTCCGACGGATGGATCGGCGAATTTCCAATAATTTTTAAGGTCAGCCAAATTCCAGTGCCGATTAGCTATCAAAAAAACACCAATGGCACAAAGGGGACAATTTTTTGCGACCTAGACGGAACTTTGATAAAACACGTGCCCGTTCCTCCTGAAGTGGGAGAGGATATAGAAATAATCGACGGTTCTGTTGAAAAAGTAAAAGAATTTAAGGAAAAGGGGTATTATTTGGTTTTGACGACGTCGAGGCCATACCATAAAATTTTTGGAATTTTAGGCAAGCTCAAATTTTTGGGAATAGAGTTTGACCAGGTAATTTGTGATTTGCCATTAGGCGCAAGATATTTAATAAATGACAGCAAGAACGAAGAAATTAGAGCCATTTCGCATCCCTTAAAAAGAAACGAAGGGTTAAAAGGTGTAAAAATTGATTAAAATGCAGAACAAATATAATTTTGCAGCTAATTTAATAAAACACGATTCTAAAAATGTTTTGGATGTAGGTTGCCGAAAAAAAGAAATCAAAGACTGCTTGTCGAAAAATGTTCGTTACCAAGGGTTAGATTTTATGGAAGGCGACGAAGTAATCGCCTGTAATCTAGAAAATGGCATACCCTTGGAAAACAAATCGTTTGACTTGATTTTTGCTTTAGATATTTTAGAGCACGTAGAAAATGTCCACTTTCTTTTTGAGGAAATGTTAAGAGTTGCTAAAAAGGAAGTAATTATTGCTTTGCCCAATGAATATCACTGGTCTCGTCGCCTGAAATTTTTGCTAGGAAAGGATTTACTATATCATCATATTTTTTTTAAGGAAAAAACAATAGACAGGCACAGGTGGATAACTTCTTACTATTCTTCTTGCGATTTTGTAAAATTCAACGCTAAAAATTATAAAGTGGAGGTATTTAATTGGATATATGTTTACCAAAAATTCAGATTTTTTTATAAAATTGATAAGTTTTTTTCAAAATTTTGGCCGAATCTATTTGTTTGTGCGACTTTTTTTAGAATAGATTTAACCGACAGACAAAAATTAAAATAAATGAATAATAATATAATTAACAACGATAAAAAAACAGTATTCTTTGGTCCATTTATTGGTGAATTGGGGTGGGAATTGTCATATTGGCAGGGCTGGGTCAAAAAAATGTGTAGAGAGAGATATGACTCATATAGAAAAATTACAGCAAGCTACCCTGGCAAGGAGCCGTTTTATCCGGATGTAGACGAATTTTGGCAACTTCCGGAAGACTTTTTAAAGTTAAGGGTTTGTGCTCGCGCTTACGCTTCTGATTTTTGGAAGGGAAATATTCCCAAAGGAGACAATGCTGATAGTTTTGACAAAAACATAAGCCAGCACGCCGACAATCTTTTAAAATATTTTAGAAACAAGCTCCCTTCCGACACAATATTTTATACTCCTTATAAATTGAATCGTTATATGCTTGATAATAAAAAGCATTTTTTGGGAAGCATATTTATGAAGGGCTTCAATGATATTCCTAAAATTTTTTCGCCTCCGTTTGAGCATCAAATATTCGGAGAATTAAATCCGACGCCAAAAGGAGAAATTTTTTTAAGAAAGATTTTTGATCCTAACAAAAGAATGATAGCCATATTCCCAAGATATCGTTTGGGTAGAAGAATCGATAAAAATTGGCAAAAGGAAAAGTATGATTTACTAATAAAAAATTTGCAAAAAAAATATCCAAACCATGTAATAGGAATATTCGGTTCGTCCTGCGGATCTTATTACGCAAGAGAAAATATTGGAAATTGCATAAATTTTGTGAATGTTGATGAAAGAATACGGCTCAACGTCCAGCTTGCTGCTTTAAAACGAGCCGATGTGGCGATTGGCGGGCAGTCTGGCGCCCTAATTATGGCATTGTTGGCTAAATGTCCTGTGGCGGGTTGGGGATTTATGGACGCAGAAAAACAAATGAAAGGGCAGAACTTTTTAAACACAAGATTCATTTATTGGCCGGAGGTTGACCCTCCGGTAGCAGTGATAGAAAACTTGGCAACGCTTATGATTGAAAAAAAAGAAAAAGAAGTGATTAATTTAAAAATGCCCGAAGGAGGATGGAGTTTTGAGGTAAAAAAATCTTTTGCTGGCAGGGTAGCCGATAAAGTAAAAAAAATTATTAGGGAGCCCTTTGTTGGATTGATTCCGGCTTATTTTAAGAAAAATAATTTTAAAGAGGGTTTATTAAATTTACCTTCAATATATAAATAATATTCTAAATCATATGAAAAAAGTTTTAGTTACAGGAGGTTGCGGATTTTTGGGATCACACGTTTGCGAATATTATATAAAAAATGGGGATCAAGTGATTGCTTTTGATAACATGACAAAGTATGAGCTTACTAGAACGGGATACGCAACCGAAAAATCCAGAAATTATAATTGGGATTTTTTAAAAAAACTGGGAGTTATTCTGATTAAGGGCGACGTAAGAAATTATGAAGAATTAATGGAAGCTGCAAGGGGCTGTGATTTCATTGTTCATACAGCAGCCCAGCCTGCAATGACAATAAGCTGGGAAGACCCAGAGCTTGATTTTTCAACAAACGTGAGGGGAACTTTTAATGTTCTGAAGGTGGCAAAAAAATTGAAGGTGCCGATTGTTTCCTGCGCCAGTATACACGTTTATGGAAATAAGATAAATGATAATTTAAAAGAGTCAGAAACAAGATACTTAAGGGAGCCGGTGGAAATTGATGAAACTTATCCTGTAATGCAGGGCATTCTCACTCCTTTGCATGCATCTAAAGAATCGGCCGAACTTTATGTGCAAACTTTTATTGACACATATAAATTAGAGGCGGCAAGTTTCCGATTTACTGGATTATACGGACCAAGGCAGTTTGGCGGAGAAGACCATGGGTGGGTTGCAAATTTTGCCATAAGAGCCGTTTTAGGCGAGCCGATAAATATTTATGGTACAGGAAAACAGTTAAGAGATATTTTATATGCCAGAGACGCAGTTCTGGCTTTTGACAGCTTCTATAAAACTAGGAAATCGGGAATTTATAATATTGGAGGCAGCTCAAAAACCGCCATATCTTTGATTGAGTGTGTTAAACTTTTAGAAGAAGTCTTAGGAAAAAAACTTGATGTTAATTTTTTGCCCGACAGGCATGGAGACTTGCGATATTTTGTTTGTGACACAAAAAAAGCTAAAAAAGATCTTGATTGGCAGGCGGAAGTTCTGCCCAAAGAAGGAGTAACTAATTTGGTAAACTGGATTAAAGAAAATCAAAATTTATTTAAGAAATAATAATATTAAAGATATTAACATATGGCCCTATCTAAAGAAGAAATTTTAAAAAAAGTTCATGAGGTCCCTTTCTGGGGTCACTCTATTCCTTTGGGAAACGATATTGTGACTCCCGGGAAGGTGATGGATAATTTATTGACTTTGGAAAGATTACAGTTGCCCATGACCCTGAAAGGCAAGCGAATTCTTGATATAGGCGCATGGGATGGATATTATAGTTTTGAATGTGAGAAAAGAGGAGCTGATGACGTTGTAGCGATTGATAATCTTTATAGAATGCAAAGACCCGATGAAACACAATATGCAAATTTAGGTTCTAAAGGCTTTCAGGTTGCAAAAGAGATATTAAACTCAAAGGTAAAATATTATGATATGGACGTATATGATATCTCTGAAAAGAATTTAAATGGTAAGTTTGATATAGTATTATTTTTGGGATTGCTATATCATTTAAAATATCCTGTTTTATCATTTGAAAAGATATCAAATATCTGCAAAGATGTGTTGATTATAGAGAGCGCATATGTAAAGACTTTCACATCAAGACCCATTTTGGAATATGCGCAAGGAAATACTTTTAATCAGGATCCAACGAACTGGCATATACCGAATATTCCAGCAATAGAGGGCATGGCAAGAGATGCGGGGTTTAAAAAAATTGAAGTTTTATTCAAAACACCCTTGAATATTAAAAGTTTAGTTGGAGGAATTTTAGGAATAAAAAATCCTCGTTACGGTCGTGTTATTCTAAGAGCAACAAAATAATGAAAGCTTTAATATTAGCCGGCGGCAGAGGAAAGCGCCTTGGCGAATTATCTCAAAACAAAAATAAATGCATGACCGAGGTTAAGGGCAGGCCGTTAATACAATACAGCCTTGATTTGGCGTGTAAAATGAATATTTCGGAAATGGTGATTTTAGTCGGTTATAGAGCAGAAGATATAACGAGCGCTTTTGGAACAGAATACAAGGGAATTCCCATAAAATATGCTGTGCAGCCGGAACAAAAAGGACTGGTTAATGCTATTGAATGCGCAGCTCCCAGTCTTGGCGGCGAAGATTTTATCTTGATGCTCGGGGATGAACTAATGATACAGCCAAGACACCAGCAAATGCTGGATATGTATAAAAAAGAAGGATTGTTTGCCGTATGCGGAGTTATTAATGCCCCAGATAAGAATCTTGTCAAAAAGACTTATTGCGTAGTTGAACGGGAGAACAATATAATTTCCCGGCTGATTGAAAAACCGGAAAACCCCTTAAATAATATTATGGGAACAGGGAATGTTATTTTAAAAAATGAAATTTTGTCATATATACCAAAAACTCCCATCAATGCAAATAGAGGGGAAAAAGAATTAGTAGATTTAATCCAGTGCGCCATTGATGACGGCAAAATAGTAAAATCATTTTATATCTGCGATAGCTATCTCAACATCAATAATGCGGAAGAATTAAAAGAGGCAGAATCTTCTTTTTATCATCCTTAAACAAATGAAAATACTTTTTTACACCCATACTCCAAGAGCTTTTAGAACAACTTTAATTGGATATCTTTATGAACTTTGCCAGATTCACGAAGTTGTTTTGCTTGCTGAAAAATTAGACCAGGAAACAGAAACAGCATTAAAGAGAAAAGACTTGTTTCCGCGATTGTCAAAAATTATTACAGTTGAACAATTTACCGGGCGGAAAAGGGGATTGCTTGCCAAAAATAAATATTTTTTTACTTTGGCGAAAGAAGTGGTTTTAAGCCACATGCCAGATGTCGTCATTTTGGCCAGTGATTTTCATCCGTTTGAATTATATTTGGCAAGGTTTGCCAAAAAAAATGGGGCGCTGGTCATAACGACTCAAGCTTTTTTTTCAATGGTCGATTGGTCAGAAACCTCAAGAATTGCCGATTTATCTAATGCTCATTTAAAATTATCTGCCATGATGCCTTTAAAGATCCGTCTTTTTTTAATAAAGTGTCGTGAATATTTTGGCCATTTTTTATATTATTGGTTTTTACCGGCGTCAAATCTCCAAAAACCTTTTTTGGGGGAAAGCAGTCTTAATTTGCATCGCGGGTGGGTGGGAATGAGGGATTCGGACTGCCAGACTGTTTTTTCTAAAATAGATTACGATATTTATTCCCGTATTTATTTGAAATGCGGGGTTCCGGTTGAAAAAATGTTCATATTGCCCCATCCATTACAACTGGAAGCCAGGGAATTTTTTGAAAAAATATATTTTTCCAAATTTAAAAAAGAAAAAAATGGACGGAAAATAGCAAGCGTCATGCTTTCAAGTCAAAAAGCCCTCGGGTTTCACAAGGATAATCTTTTACCGATTCCTCCTCTTGAACGGGAGAAGAAATGGTCTCAGGCTATAAAATTAATGAGTCAAATTTTGGAAGGGTGGCAAATTTATATTAAACCCCACCCGAGTACGAAAAATATAGATCATCTGAAGGAAGTTTTCGAACAGATTTCCAGCGACATTAAGGTAACCGACCCCAAAGAACCAGTCGATAAATATATTGAGATGGCCGATGTTGTTGTTGAGCTACCCCCGTCGCTCGGCACGTCTCTTTTTACCGCTTTATTGCAATGTCCCGAAAAACCCATTATTTCTTTGGACCTTTATAATGAACTTGCAGGGGATGGGTATAAGAATTTTCCGGGAGTAGAATATATCGATGCTGAAAATAAATTTGCTACTGTTTTGAAAGAAATCAAAGAAGATAAATATCGGAAAAATAATTTTTCCAGCAATAATTCTAAATCAGAATTATGGCCGCTGGAATTCGAAAATATCGAGAAATTGATAGATTATTTGACCAAAAAGCCAAGAAAATTAAAATCACCGGATTAAAATATCTATGAACCATCATACAAATAAAGAAAGAAAATTGAAAATAATCCAGCAATGGCAGACATTTGGCAGACTTCATCCGGGATTATTGGGTGACGATGTTTATGAGTCTGTCAAAAAATATGGAATAACTTCTTTGCAATCTTATGTTTATTGGGCTGAAATCGAAAAAAAAGAGAATGAAATAGATTTCTCCGTTTATGATGAATTGGTTGAAAAGATTGCCAAGCATAAACTTAAATGGACGCCATTTATAATTCTTGGGCCGAATTATTCAGTACCCCAGTGGTTTCACATAAGTAAGGAATCAGTATATGCCAAATGTATTGAACATAACAGAGAATGCGATATTCAGAGCATCTGGAATCCTTTCATTCCAAAACATGTAGAAAGGTTTATAAAATTGTTATCAGAAAGGTATGGTGACAGGAATATAATTGAAAGCGTATTATTGGGGATAAACGGAGTTTGGGGGGAAGCTATTTTTCCTTCTTCTGACGGCGTTTACCGGATAGGACACAAACATGGCGGATGGTGGTGCAACGATAAATATGCCAAAAGAGATTTTATCGAGTCCTGTAAAGAAAAATTTGATAACATACATTTTTTGAATGAGAGCTGGGGAACAGGATTTGAGGACTTTGAAAGTATCACCTGGCCCGTTAAGCAAATATCCTTGCCGATTGATATAGCATACAGAATAGCACATCGGGTTTGGTCAAAATTATTAAATGTACGAGACAACTCTTTATATTGGTATCTGGAAAGGTTTTTTGAAAAAAGGCTCTTTCATGGTATGATGTCAAATGTAAAGGAAAAAAATCGGTATCTTTTTTTTGCAAAATGGTATCTTGATTCAATGACAGCTTTTGCGGATGAATGGCTGAAAATGGCTAAAAAATATTTTCCCAAAGATTCTGTGTATCTCGTAACCGGAGGCTATGGAGATACCATGAATGGCGCCGATTTTACGGCCCAAGCGAAGATATCCGCAAAAAACAATTGCGGAGTCAGGGTGACGAATATGGTTTGCGATTATTCGGAAAGCTTTGCCAATAAAAGTTTGATTTCCACGGCCGCTGAATATTATGGGGCGCCCATCCAAACGGAAGAGGCCATAGAGACTTCCCCCAGCGAAGTTAAAATGAGAATATTCGATTACGCTTCCGGGAATATTGACGGAATTTATTTTAAGACACTTTTTGGGATTGACTATGGTGTAAAAGTTTCATGCACAAATAAGAGCGATAATGGAATTCCTATCGGTAAACCAAGCGAAGTGGCAGATAATTTATTGTCAAATCGCAAATATTTATTCTTTGGAAAAAGAAAAACGGAAGTTGCCCTGCTACTGGCAAACGGCTCGTTTGCGATATCGCCCCGGCTTTTAAAATTAAATTACGAACTGGCCAAGACGTTAAGAAAATATATCGACTTCGATATCATAGATGAAAACCTGATAGAAGATTCCATTTTAAGCAAGTATCGTTTTTTAATTGACTTTCGCAACCCTGTTATTAATGAAAAAATCCTTAAAAAAATAGAAGATTGGCTTAAAAAAGGAGGAATTCTGTTGCGCTCAAAAGAAGGAGAGGTTGAAGAATTTATCGAAGAAATCGCTGGAAATATTTTTAATGGAGAAGGTAAATATCCGTGGCCATCAGTTTATCCGCATTCCAAGAATCCTACTGACGTATATTTTATTAAGGCAGATGATAGTTTAATTTTATATAATGATTCAGCGCGGAGTATAGAAGAAAAGATATATATTAACAAAAATAAAGCGTCGAGTTTTTTATTAAAACCAAAAGAGATAAAAATTTTATCTCTGGAAATATAAATAAAATGATCAAAAATTTTAGAAAAATTAAAGGAGTTAAAAGGTTTTTTGACAAGCATTTTGACGAGGTTTTTTATTTTTTAAAGAAGAGAAGATTCGTTAAGGCTTATAATCTTATTTGGAGTCAATTGTGGGTAAGAGATTTGGATGGAGGTAAATTTGACTGGATATTCAGGCGCTTTCCGCAATTAGCTCCTTATCCTAAGGAAATTGAAATAGAAATTACCACGAGGTGTTATATGAAATGCATAATGTGCGAGCACACCCATTGGAAAGATGAAAATTATCGGAGCCAAGATATGAATTTCGAGCAATTCAAATCAATCATAAATCAATTCCCTCACTTGCGTTACATCAACGTTACGGGGGAAGGAACCGGGTTTTTGAATAAGGATTTTTTTAAAATGTTGGATTATTTGAATAAAAAGAACGTAAATACGATGTTCGTGGAGAATTTCGATTTGTTTGACGAGGAAAAAATTAAGAAGATAATTGATTTGGATGTAGAGCGGATTGAGGTATCTCTCGACGCCGCTACCGAAGATACTTATAAAAATATTAGGATAGGAGCTAAATGGGACAGGGTGATGGAAAACTTAAAAAAAATGAGAGAAATGAAGATTAAACACAAGACTCCATTCCCGTATATTTTTTTCAGACTTATAGCGATGAAAAATAATGTTCACGAAATACCGGCATTGGCTAGATTAATAGGAGAACTCGATATAAATTTAGGAAAAATAACCGATTTCCAGATAGTTGGCCTTTTGAGTTTTCCCGAAATCGAACACCTTAATGTTGAAAATATTTCGGAGCAAATTATAAAAGAAGCCGATTCCATAGCAAAAGAAATGAATATAAATCTGATCTGGTCTCATACGTCGAACAATTGCAGCAGTAATAATTTTTGCGCAAAGTGGCTGCAACCGTATATTATGATAGACGGTTCTGCTATTTTGGACTGCGCCTTGATGATGGAGAATAACCGTTCCCAATTGAAAAGAACCTCTTTGGGCAACTTATTTAATCAGAATTTTAGAGAAATATGGGACAGTCCGCGCTATCAACGGATACGCAAAGGCATAAATAAAATAAATGGACCCGTGCCGAAATTATGCGAAGGATGCAGAGGGTATGACACCAAACAAAGAGAAAAATTATTTGGGATCATGAGCGATAACAAGAATTAATTCAAGATTATGCGAGTATTGATTGTCCATCCAAAATTTTACATATATGGTGGCGCAGAATTGGTGATAATAAAGCTCGCCAATTACTTGGCGAGGAAAGGCATTGAGAATGCCATTTTGACGACTTCTATTTTACCCGAAATAGAGAAGGACTTATTAGATACTAAAATAATCATTCGGAAAGAGCCGGATATTCCATTTGTTTCACCTGGTTTTAAGGTGATTCTTGCCATTTGGAGAGGAATTTATGATAATTTAAATAATTTCGATCTGATAAACATACATAATTATCCGGCCGAACTTTCGTTTTTCCCTTTCAGAAAAAAGGCTGTTTGGCTGTGTAATGAGCCTCCAGGATTTGTCTTAAGGTCGAAATCGGAATTATCTTTGTTTTTGAAATTGGCCAAAGGAGTAATTTCAAAATTTGATAAATTTGTAGTCAGGCACTTCATAAAAAATGTGATTGTGGCGGACGAATTTAATGCTAGGAGATTTGAAGGGTTGTATGGTTTGAGGCCGGAAATAATAAATTATGGAATTGATTACAATTTTTTTTCGCAAGCCGATCCGGAAAAAGTAAAAAAAGAGTATTGTTTAAATAATAATTTTGTTATTCTCCAGGTAGGAATACTGACGCCCTTGAAAAATCAAATTGAGAGCATTAAGACCGTTGAGAAATTAAAGTATAAAATTTCTAATGTAAAATTGATACTTGCAGGATTGGCAGATAAAGAATATAAGCTGAAACTGGAAAAATATATTCAAGAAAAAAAGTTAGAAGAATATGTGATTTTCACTGGCCAGTTGAACGGAGAGAAAATAAGGGATTTATATCATGCGTGCGATGTTTTACTGCATCCGATTAAGACTCAAGGGGGGTGGTTGTCTCCCTTTGAAGCTCTTTGCGCCAAAAAACCAATTATTGTTTCTTCTGAAATGAGCGCCTCTGATATAATAAAAAAAGAAAAAATAGGCGTTGTTACAGATGATTATGAAAAAATTGTAATGGAAATATACAAGAACAAAAATGAATATCTCAAGATGGGAGAAAGGGGAAGGGAGTTCGTCAAAAATAATTTAAGCTGGGAATCTTTTTGCCAAAAAAATTTAAATTTATTCCAAAAAATCTTTAAACCTTTAATTATTGGAAATGAAAATATTCTACGATAACCAGGTTTTTTCCCAGAAGTATGGAGGGGTGTCAAAATATTTTGCCGAGCTGATAAAAGCCATCGGACGTTTTGATGTAGAGATTGTTTTTTCTAAAACATTATCAGAGAACGCCTATTTGCCCGATAAGTTTAAGACGTCTGTCGGTTTTTTTTCCAACATTAAATTCAAAGGAAAGAGAAGTCTATTAAATTTTGTCAATAATCAATTTTCCAAGGGAATATTGCGGAAAGGCGGATACGATATATTCCATCCTACGTATTACAGTCCGTATTTTTTATCGAAAAATATCAGAAAACCGATCGTCATAACGGTCTTTGATATGATACACGAGCTTTTCCCCGCCTATTTTTCATCTTTTGATAAAACCGTTGAGTACAAAAACAAAGTTCTCAGAAGGGCCGATAAAATCATAGCCATTTCAGAGTCAACAAAAAAAGATTTATGTCGACTGACGAACATCCGACCCGAAAAAATTTCAGTGATATATTTGGCCGGCTCTCTTTCAGAAATTTTTTCTAAAAAAATTACGGTCCCCAACAGATATTTGCTTTTCGTCGGGCAAAGGAAAGGATATAAAAATTTTACTTTTTTTATCCAGTCAATTTCACCTTTACTCAAAGAGAAAAAAATATCAATTCTCTGTGCCGGTGGCGGTAATTTTAGCGTTGACGAAAGGAAAATAATTTCCGATCTCGGAATTCAGGATTATGTTTTCCAACGGGAGGTTAATAGCGGAGAATTAAAATATTGCTACCAAAAGGCGACTGCTTTTGTTTTCCCGTCGCTTTATGAGGGATTTGGGATACCTGTCCTGGAAGCTTTTTCCTGCGGTTGTCCTGTTATTTTGAGTAACTCAAGCAGTTTTCCTGAAGTGGCGGGGGATGCCGGTATATATTTTGAACCCCAAAACAAGGAATCCATCTTTGAGGCGATTTCTACGATTTTAAACGAAAATTTCGATAAGGAATATTTTATCAATAAAGGCTATGCCATTTCGAATAGTTTTACCTGGGATAAAACGGCCAGGCAAACGCTAGAAATATATAAAAAACTAACATAGAAAGATTTAAATGAAATATCTAATTACCGGATTTTCCGGTTTCGTCAGTGCCCATTTTGTTAAATATTTGTCTGGAGCAGAAAAAAATGTCAGCATCTGCGGCCTCGATATCGTCGAGCCAGCTTTCGATTTTAAAAATTATAAAAATGTTAGCCTCAGTTTTTTGAAAGTTGACCTTTTGGATAAAAATAAAGTTAAAAAAATAATTTTAAAATTTCAGCCTAATTTTATTCTACACCTAGCTTCCCTCAGCAGTGTCGCTTTTAGCTGGCAGAATCCGATTATCAGTTTCAACAATAATAATAATATTTTTTTGAATATTCTTGAAGCCGTTAGAGAGACGGGCATTAAATGCCGGATATTATCGGTGGGCTCTTCGGAGGAATACGGTCTCGTCCAAGACAAAGATATTCCATTGACCGAGTCGTCTCCGTTGAACCCTACAAGCCCTTATGCCGTCGCCAGGGTTTCTCAGGAGTTGCTTTCTAAAATTTATTTTTGCGGATATGGCATAGACATCATCATGACCAGATCTTTCAATCACGTCGGTCCCGGACAGAGAGAAATGTTTGCCGTGCCCTCTTTTGCCAAACAGATGGTGGAAATGAAGAAAAAAAACAGACACAATGGATCCCTGCGAGTCGGCAATACCGAGATAGTGCGGGATTTTTTAGATGTTCGCGATGTGGTGAAGGCTTATTATCTGCTTTTTCAAAGAGGCAAAGCCGGAAAAATATACAATGTTTGCGGCGGTCGAGGAATATCTCTTAAAGAATTAATAAATCTGATAGCCGATTATTTAAAAATAAAAGTTGCTTTGAAGGTGGACCGGTCATTGGTTAGGCCGAATGATAACCCTGTGGTCATAGGAGATAATAAAAAAATTAAAGAAGAGTTAGGCTGGTGGCCAACCATACCCTTAGAAGAAAGCATAGCCGATATTTGCGATTACTGGATGAAAAAGTGAGTGATTAAAAATTGATAAAACTGGAATTATGTTAACTATCTTTGCTATTCCAAAATCATTTGAAGGCGATATTGCCATATCTCAGGAGAACGCCATTAAAAGTTGGCTTTTGCTTTTGCCAAAACCGCAAATTATTTTGTTTGGAGATGAAATAGGAATAAAAGAAATATCAGACAAGTTTGGCATCCAACACGTAAAAGACGTCAGAAAAAATGAATTTGGCACTCCTTTGTTGAACTGGGTTTTTGACAAGGCAAAAGATTTGGCAGAAAATAATATTTTGGCGTATGTTAATTCAGACATTATTTTGACTCAGGATTTTATAGATGCCGTAAGTCGCATTAAGGAGAGTAAATTTGTCTCCTTTTTAGCGTCTGGGCAAAGGGAAGATTTGGATTTAAACAAACTTGTTGATTTTTCTAAAGAAGGTTGTATTGATAATCTTAAAAAAAAGGGAATAAAACATGGCATGTCGGGTATGGATTATTTTATTTTTCCTAGAAATTTTTCTGTAAATTTACCCGATTTTGCTGTTGGTATTTCTGGCTGGGATAGCTGGCTTGTATATCAAACAAAGCGCTTGAAAATTCCCTTTATAGATGCCACTTTGTTGATCACGGCAATTCATCAAAATCACTTGCCACGCCACCAAAAAAAACTCTCATACGAACAAGAGAAAAAAGAAAATTTCAAGTTAGCGGGAGGGCAAATCAATATGATGAGTTTGCGGGAGGCAGATTGGATTTTAACTAAGGATGGGATAAAAAGGCCGGGTTTTCCCAGGATTATTTTTTGTAAACTATCTTTATTTTATCCATGGAGAATGATTTTTTTATTTAAAAGGAAAATTGATAGTTTTATGGGCAGATCAACATGAAAATTTCTCTGAAAAATCTATCAATAACGCTTTTATTGGGAGCCATAATGCTTTTTCCTAGTTTTGTTGTTGGAAGAATTTCTAGCGGTAATACAATAGAGCTTAGAATCGAAGATTTTTTGCTTTTGTTTTTCGGTATTGTGGCGCTTGCTTACTTTTTAGTAAACGGAAAATCTAAATTTAGGAAACCTCCATTTTTTATGCCGATTTTATTTTGGTTGGCAATTGAGTTTTTCAGCGTGCTTATAAATTTAATTTTGGGGAATTTATTTGTTATCGATCGGGCAATTTTTTATTTTTTGAAGGAGATAGAGCTCATATTTTTGTATTTTTTTGTTTATTGGAGTTTAGAAGATATAAAATCTATAAAAAATGTAATCAAATTTACTTTATTTTTTACAGCCCTAAATGTAGCGTATGTTTTCTACCAAATAGTTGTTCATAATCAGGTTGGCGAATACGGTACCGCTGCTTTACCTGAATATGGAGTATTTCCTACAGGAGCTTTTTTTGTTCTACTTTTTATATTTTTACTATCTTATTTTATCTTTTATTATAATAATTTGGACAGGAAATTATGGAAAAAGATACTCATGGGAGGGATTGCTATATCGCCAGCTGTAGGGGTTTTTGGATCTGGATCTAAGACAAATTTCATAGCTTTACTTTTTTCTTTTGTAGCAATTTTTTTGCTTGCTTTTTTTAAAAAAAATACGAAAACTGCAAAAATGTTTATAATAGGTTTTATTGTCTTAATTTTTTTGCTTGCTTTTTTTGCTTATTCGGTTTTATATATCAAGAATATCGTCCGGATAATGGATATCTTTGGTTTGCACAAAATTGTATCAAATTATTCGTCAGGTCGCATCGTGGTAATAAAAATTGTATGGAAAGAGTTATATGACAAGTTTAATCAGCAGCCGCTTTCAATTTTATTCGGTTTTGGTGTCGGCTATATTACCGAAGCGCACAATCAATTTTTACGTAATTTTGGGGAAATTGGGATTCTAGGCAGTTTAGCTTTTTTAGTTATGATTTTTTTAATATTTAGGGAGGGATTTAGAATATATAATAATAGTAACGACCTATTTTTAACTGCAATGGGAGTTATTATAATAGTAATGACGTCGGCGATGATGGTTTTTTCATTCACGACAGATCCTTTTTTCTCCGTAAAAACATCCGAAGTTTACTGGTTTTTTATGGCCATATGCGCCGCGGTTACATCAATGGAATCAAAGAGGGGTATAAAAGAAAATAAATCAGTAAACATTTATTAGTTTTCATAAAAATGTTAAAATAATTGAACTTAAATTTATGAATTGGAAAAGTGCTATAAAACATTTGGTTTTTATTAGAAATAAGCCGTTGGTCATTTTTGGGATGGCAAAGGGATTTTTTAAAGCTATTGTCTTAAGACAAAACGTTTTGAGAACGGTAGACTTAGCTGTTACCTATAACTGCCATTATAAATGCGAGTATTGTTCGGCTTTCCTTCTTAAAAAAGAGGGTAAAGAGGTTTTAACAGTAGAACAGATTAAAAATATTTGGGAGCAGGCCAGATCGCTCGGCGCAATGCATATTAATCTTACTGGAGGAGAACCGTTGATGAGAGACATAGATGAGCTTTGCCGCATTATTAAAAATTTTTCTCCTGAAAAGACATTAGTGTCTATGGTTACGAATAGCGTTCTTGTGACTAAAGAAAAACTAAAAAAGTTGAAAGAAGCGGGATTGGATACGTTGCAACTAAGTATTGAAAGTTTGGATCCGAAAATAAATGACAGGATTAGAGGGATAAAAGGCGTTACTCAAAAAACGACAGAGGCGCTTAGGTTTGCTAAAGAGCTGGGGCTTAATGTATGTCTTAGTGCAGTTGCTTGCCATGATAATCAAACAGAATTAAAAAAACTGTTGGATTTTGCAAAAAAAGAAGATGTTTTCCTTTTGTTAAATACGGCCTCTTCCGTAGGAAAATGGCAGGAAAAAAGTGAAATGAAAATGGTTGAAAAAGATATCGTTTTGTTTGAAGATTTTATGAAAGACGCATATGTCAGGAGTGACACTTCTTTCAATTTTTCAGGTAAAAGCGGGTGTCCGGGTGGAAAGGAGAGGATTCACATTACAGCTTATGGGGATGTTATCACATGCCCCTTGGTTCAAGTGAGCTACGGTAATGTTTTGAAAGAGTCATTACAAACGATTTACAAACGCATGAACCGTATGCCCTTTATTAAAAAATATAGCAGATTATGTAAGCACAGTTTTGATGATGAATATTATCAGCAGATATGCAGGCCAGCTGAACAAATAAAAAATCCCCCTATGAGCGTTTTTTCCCATCCAAACATAGAAAATATTGATTAAGAGATTATTTATGAAGCTTTCAATAATAATTCCCTGTTTCAATGAAGAGGCGACAATATCAAAGATTATACAAAGAGTAGCAGATGTTGACTTAATCGGCATAGAAAAAGAAATTATTGTGGTTGACGACGGATCAGACGATAGAACTTTTGGGACATTAAAACAGCTCAAAAATAAGTTTGATTTTCAGCTGTTTAATCATGGGATAAACCTCGGCAAAGGGGCAGCAATAAAAACGGCCTTAAAAAATATCAGTGGCGATTATGTTATCATACAAGATGCTGATTTAGAATATAATCCCGAAGATTATAAAAAACTTTTACGTTGCGTACAGGAAAAGAGCGCTCAGGTTGTTTACGGATCAAGGTATTCTGGATCGGAAGGTAAATATTCCCACCCATTTTTTTACTTTGGTGGCAGGATTTTGACTTGGCTTACAAATTTGTTATATGGCACAAGGATTAGTGACGAAGCAACGTGCTATAAACTTTTTAAAAGAGAAGTTATTTCTAAGATTGATTTAAAGTGTAAGGGGTTTGATTTTTGTCCGGAAATTACTGCAAAAGTGTTAAAAAAAGGGATTAAAATATATGAGGTACCGATTGGGTATTCTCCCCGCAATATTGAAGATGGAAAAAAAATAAAGCTAAAAGATGGGCTTTATGCTATTTGGATTTTGATAAAATATAAATTTATAGATTGAACATGGATTCTTTATTAGACAAGCTATTTCGTTTTTGGAGAACGCAAAAGGTCATTAATCATATTCTCAAAGGATCAATAGTGTGCGACATCGGTTGCGGTTTAGATGTTTATTTTCTAAACAGAATAAAGCGATCGATAAAAAAAGGAGTTGGTTTGGATCAGGATTTATGCGACTACACAGAAGGAAATTTAGAATTTAAAAATATAAAAATAGATAGCAATTTGCCTTTTCCAGATGATTATTTTAATGCAGCTACGATGGTTGCTTTTTTAGAGCACATAGAAAGTCCAGAGATTATAACGGGGGAGGCTTTTAGGATTTTAAAAAAGGGAGGAAAGTTGATATTGACTACGCCATCTCCAATATCTAAACCAATTTTAATTTTTTTAGCTTTTCTGAGCCTCATAGACAAAAGGGAAATTTCAAGCCACAAAAATTATTTTTGGCCGAAAGATATTAGGAAAATACTGAGCGGCGCAGGATTCAATAAAGAAAACGTAAAAATAAATTTTTTTGAATTTTTTACTAACATTGTAGCGGTAGCAACAAAATGACCATTTTTAAAAAATATCTTTTACTTACTTTTTTTGTAGCATTTTTGAATTTACTGATTATCTTATTTTTTTTCGTTCCCAGGCTAAATGCTACTGACAGCGCACAGTATATCTCAACGATTCTGCATCTTTCGGGCGACCATTCAGAAACTCTGTATCCCTTTAGAGTTATAAACCCTTTACCCGTTTTAATAGGAGCAATCCTTTCGCCGTTTATGTCGGCTTCTGCAACTCTTATATTGCAAAATATATTTTTTTATTTTGGCTCGGTTTTAGTTATTTTTTTATTGATAAATTCAGTTTATAAAAACGAGAAACAGGCTTTTTATGGGGCAATTCTATTTTCAACAGCCTATCCCGTAATGGCTTATGGCTTGTCTCCACTTACCGATTTTAGCGGGTGGTTTTTCTATATCCTATGTATTTATCTTACAGTAAGATTTTTTAAAAAGCCGATTTTAAGAAAGAGTTTTCTTATTGGACTTTTGGGCGGAATAGGCATGCTGTTTAAGGAAAATTTAGCCGCCTTGCCGATTTTTTTCTTTGTATTTGTTTTCGTATGCGCAAATTTTTCTCTTAGGAACAAGGTAAGACATATTTGTGTATTTCTATTGGCATTTTTTTTACCCGTTATTACTAGCGAAGTTATGATCTATCATTTTTTTTCTTACTCAATGATACAATGGTATTTAAACGTTTCTTTAACCCACGGCAATTCATTTATTTATGCATATAGTCCGCTTAGAATCGTCATTGAAATTGCCAGAGTGTTTTCTTTCGGATGGATTTTTTTCCTAGCAGGACTCATTAGGGAAATAAGAACAAAAGATAAAAATCGGACTAAAATTTTAATCTCCTTAATCCTACCTTCCTTATCCTTTTTCCTTTGGGCGTTTCCTCATAATAGAATTGCTTTTATTTCGGCCCCTTTAATTATTTTACTGGGAAGCTTCGGATTTATAGAATTATTTAAAAATAATAAATATAGCAGATATATAGAAATAACCCTTTTGTTTTTTTACATTTTTATAAATTATTTTTTGGTCGAATTTTTATTAAAATATGGAGACGCATTAAGAATATATTTTAAATAATCAGAAAATATGAGCCCGTTTATCTTTTTAGCAATATCTATAATATCTACAGTAACCGGCCAACTTTTATTAAAAAAGGGGGTTTTACTAGTGGGAAAAATAGAATTTTCCCTTAACGGCATTTTTAATTTAGCCTTGCAGTTCTTTAAAAATGCATACCTGTTTTTCGGTCTTTGCCTTTTCGTGTTCGCCTTTATTTTTTGGGTTTTTGCCCTGTCGAAAAAAGATCTCGGCATTATTTATCCTATTTCAAGCAGTTTGGTGCTTTCTTTAATAGTTTTTGGGTCATTTTTGTTTTTTAAGGAAAGTATTTCTTTATGGCAGATTTCTGGAATTGTTTTTATAATTTTTGGCATTTTTTTATTATTGTTTAAGGGTTGACTAAAATGGAAAAATTAGTTTCAATAATAATCCCTTGCAGGAACGAAGAAGAATTTATTTCAAGATGCCTATATTCTGTTTTAAATAACGATTATCCAAAAGATAAATTGGAAATTTTTGTTGCAGACGGAGAAAGCCAAGATAAAACCCGTGAAATTGTCAGCAGATACATAATCAAGTATCCTTTTATAAAGTTATTGAATAATCCAAGACATATTGCTGCTTCTGCGCTTAATTTGGGGATTAAAGAGTCAATGGGAAGTATTATTATAAGAATGGACGCGCATGCAATTTACGATAAAAATTATATATCTAAGTGCGTTTGTTATTTGCAAAACTACGACGCTGATAATGTGGGGGGAGTAATATATATAATCCCAAGGGAAAACACGCCTGTCGGCAGGGGGATTGCAAAAGCAATGTCATCTTTTTTGGGAACCGGGGGCGCGCATTATAAGCTTGGAGCTAAAAGCTTCAAAGAAGTTGATACGGTTCCATTTGGATGTTTTAAAAGGAGTATATTTGATAAAGTTGGTTTTTTCAATGAGAATCTCAAAAGAAGCCAGGATCTGGAATTTAATTTGCGTATTAAAAGAGCCGGCGGTAAGATTTATTTGTTTCCGGACATTGTAAGCGATTATTACTCGCGCTCCGGGCTAAAAGATTTTTTCATTTACAATTTTAAAAACGGCATTTGGGCTATTTATCCTTTTAAATTTGTTAAAACGTTATTTAAGCCAAGGCACTACGCGCCGTTAGTATTTGTTTTGGGGCTAACTTTTCTGTTTATGGCTGGCCTTTTTGTGAGACCATTTTTGTATATGTTTTGGACTGTAATTATTTTATATTTAGCGATTATATTATATGCAGCTGCTAAAGTTTCGTTAAAAGAAAAAGATGCAACATATCTATTCTCTTTGCCGGTTGCTTTGGCCGTCAGACACTTTTCTTATGGGTTGGGGTCTATTTTTGGTATAATAAAATTATTATAAAATGATAAAAAGATTATTTGATATAATTTCATCTGTAATTGGTTTGTCAATTGTTTCGCCGATTTTTTTATTCGTGGTTTTTTTGATAAAAAAAGAATCTCCTGGGCCGATTTTTTATAAAGCCCAAAGAATCGGTAAGAAGGGAAAGCCTTTTAGTATGTATAAATTTAGAACAATGGTTGAAAATGCCGATAAAATTGGCGGATCCTCCACGCCCAACGATGATCCCAGGCTTACTAAAATCGGTTTATTTTTAAAAAAATACCAGTTAGATGAGTTGCCGCAGTTGTTCAATGTGCTAAAAGGTGATATGAGTATAGTAGGACCCAGGCCGCAGGTTTCTTGGGCAGTTCAGCTTTACACGCCAGAAGAAAAGCAGGTTTTGAGTATGCTTCCCGGTTTGACCGATTGGGCTTCTTTATGGAATTTTCATGAAGGAGAAATTTTAGAAGGCAGCAATAACCCCGACAAAGATTATATGGAAAAAATACATCCTGAAAAGATGCGTCTGCAGTTAAAATATGTAAAAAATCATTCTTTTTGGGTTGACCTTAAAATAATATTTAAAACTTTGCTAAAAGTAATTAAGGGATGATATAAAAAAATGAAAAAAAATAATTCAAAGAAAAGCGCTAAGGCAGAAGGAGGTCTTAGAACGTCCCAGGAGAAAGAGGTCGGCACGGAGCTTGCCAAAATTTTTACTGAATCCGCGGACCCTTTGCAAACACGGCTTGATAATTTTCCCAAATATATAAGGCGCCAAAAACTGACAAGATTGCTTTCACTATATGAAATATTTAAAAAAGTCGTGAATATAAAAGGTTCAATTGTAGATTGCGGAGTTTACCGGGGATTTAGCTTAATGTCTTGGGCGCAAATGAGTGCGGTTTTGGAGCCGAATAATTTTACTAGGAGGATTTATGGATTTGATACTTTTGAGGGATTTCCCGGATTGTCGGAAAAAGACGAAAGCAAGATTGGTGCTATATCAAAGGGCGCATTAAGTGCTGATTCTTTTGAGGAGCTGAGAAAACTTTCAAAAGCATATGACAACAATAGATTTTTGGGGCACATTAATAAGATTGAGCTTATTAAAGGGGATTCTTCAAAAACAATTCCATATTTTATCAAAAAAAATCCGCAGCTCGTTGTAAGTTTATTATTTTTGGATTTTGACTTGTTTGAGCCCACAAAAGTTGCTCTTGAAAATTTTTATCCAAGAATGCCCAAGGGTTCAATTCTTGCTTTTGACGAATTAGATAATCCATTATGGCCGGGTGAAACATTAGCATTGCTGGAAACAATTGGAATTAGAGAATTGAAAATAGAAAGAGTGGATTTCGATCCTTACATAGGTTACGTTATTTTGTAAAATGGACTATAATAGCATTTCAAAAAATATAAGAAAAAAGATTCTGAAAATGAAATATGAATCCCAAGAGGGGCACATTGGGTCTGCTTTGTCTTGTGTTGATATTTTAAACGTGCTTTATTTTAAAATACTTAAAATTGATCCAAAAGATCCTTTGAATGAAGATAGGGATAGACTTGTTTTCAGCAAAGGCCACGCTGCCGCTGCGTTATATGCAGTTTTATCTGAAAAAGAATTTTTTGAAGAAAAAATTCTTGATGCATATTGCAAAGATGGTAGCAAATTAGCAGGTCATTCTACGAGAGGATCTGTGCCTGGAATAGAAATTTCTGCTGGCTCTTTGGGTCACGGCTTGCCTATGGCTTCGGGTATGGCTTTAGCTGGCAAAAAGGATAATAAAAATTATAGAGTTTTTGTTTTAATGTCTGACGGAGAAATGGATGAGGGAACAACATGGGAATCGGCTTTGTTTTCAGCTCACCATAAATTAGATAATTTAACCGTGATTGTTGATTATAATAAATGGCAGGCATTTGGTCGGACTAACGAAGTTTTAAATTTAGAGCCATTAGCAAAAAAATGGGAGAGTTTTGGCTGGAGCGTTAAGGAGATAAATGGTCATAATTTTTTAGAAATTGAAAATGTGTTATCTATAGTTCCGTTTGAAAAAGTAAAACCTAATGTTGTTATCGCAAATACGATTAAGGGAAAGGGAGTAGAATTTCTAGAAGATAAATTAGAATCACATTACACGCATATTACAAAAGAAGATTATGAGAAAAGCATTCGTTAAAACTTTAATTGAGTTGGCAGAAAAAGATGACAGAGTTTATCTTCTGACAGGTGATCTGGGCTTTCACGCCTTGGAAGGTTTTGCTGAAAAATTTCCAGAAAGGTTTTTAAATTGCGGGGTGGCTGAACAAAATATGATGGGTGTGGCTGCTGGACTTGCTTTGTCCGGGAAAAAACCTTATGTTTATTCAATAGTGCCTTTTGTTACTTTAAGATGTTTAGAGCAAATAAGAATCGACGTGTGTTATCATAATTTAGATGTTAAAATAATAGGAATCGGCGGAGGATTTTCTTATGGAACTTTAGGATCAACTCATTCTGTTATGGAAGAGATGGCTATTTTAAGAACTATTCCAAATATGTCGGTTTTTTCTCCTGCTGACCTTTTAGAAACAGAAGAGTTATTTTTAAAAACTTATGAAAATAAAAATCCGGCATATTTTAGATTATCAAATATTGGGCAGTATGAAGTTTACGATAAAAATCCTAATCTTGAAATTGGCAAGCCAAATGTGGTTAAAGATGGAGCAGATGGAGTTATTGTCGCTACGGGTTTGATGGTTTCTATATGTTTGGATATTATAAAAAAGATAAAAAATGAAAATAATATAAACCTGAAATTATTAAGTGTTCACACCGTAAAGCCGTTAGATGAAAAATTATTAATGGAACAGATAAGTGACTTTAAAAAAATTTTTGTTATTGAGGAGCACAGCGTTATTGGCGGATTGGGATCTATTGTCGCTGAAGTATTAGCAGATTCGGGATATGGAGGAATTTTAAAAAGGGTTGGTATGGATGACGAATTTTTAAAGGAGATTGGGACGGCCGATTATTTACGCGCAAAGCATATAGTTAAGAAAAATGGCGCGATAGAAGATATTTTAAATTATTTTAAATAAAAAAGATAATATGAAAGTTCCGTTTGTAAATTATCCGTTGCAGTATAAAAATATAGAAACAGAAATTGATTCCGCAATAAAAAAGATTTTGAATAATGGGGATTTGATATTGCGCCAAGATGTGGATGATTTTGAAAAAAATATGGCTGATTTTTTGGGCGTCAAATATGCGGTTGGAGTAAACTCCTGTACTGATGCTTTAATATTTTCTTTGAAATCAGCAGGCATAAAAGAAGGAGACGAGGTTATTACTGTTTCTCATACCTTTTTTGCCACTATTGAGGCGATTATTCATTGCAGAGCAAAACCTGTTTTAGTAGATGTTGGGGAAGACTTTGTAATGGATGTTTCTAAGGTTGAAAGCAATATAACAGATAAAACTAAAGCTATAATTCCGGTCCATTTTAATGGACATATGGTTGATATGGACAAGCTTAATGAGATAGCAAAAAGGCATAATTTAATTATTATTGAAGATGCAGCTCAAGCCCTTGGCGCCGCATTTAACAATAAAAAAGCTGGCTCCCTGGGTTTAGCTGGGTGTTTCAGTTTTTATCCTGCAAAATTATTGGGTGCTTTCGGTGATGCCGGAATTGTTGCAACCAACGACCAAGTTCTAGCCAAAAACATACGTTTGCTAAGGAATCACGGTTTACGCACAAAAACAGAAATATTGTTGTTTGGATTTACAAGCAGATTAGATAATTTACAGGCAGCTGTTTTAAATGTAAAATTTAAATATTTGGACCAGTGGATACAACGAAGAAGAAAAATAGCTGAAATTTATAAAGACAAGTTGTTTGATGTTAAAAATATAAAACTACCTTTTAACTCTGGCGGAAGATTTTTTGATGTTTTTCAAAACTTTGTCATACGCGCTGAAAAAAGAGACGAATTATTTATTTTTTTAAAAGAAAAAGAAATTGAAACTTTGGTAAAAGATCCTGTGCCAAACCATTTGCACTTAGGTTTGAGACTTGATCATTTTAATCTTCCATTGACCGAACGCCTAGCCAAAGAGGTTATTTCTCTGCCGATGTACCCAGAACTCACAGACGAGCAGGTAAACTACGTAATAAGTTGTGTTAAAGAATTTTATAAGTTATAAATTATGGATTTGCCAATTTATTTGAGAAAAAGTATAAATCGTTTTCCTTGGTCAAGGATGGCAATTTTATTCTTGGCGGATATTGTTTTAATCATTTTTTCTCTATGGATTTCTTTTTCCCTTAGATTCGACGGGAATATTCCCGTTCAATATTTTTCAATGATAAAAAACGTCTCGATTTTGGCGGCATTTTTTTGCATTCCTATATTTTATTCTGTTGGATTATATTCTTTTTCCTGGTCATATGTGGGAATAACTGAATTACTCTCTCTATTAAAGGCTTCGTTTATTGCATTCTTATTTTTAACAACAACTATTTATCTTTCTAAGGAATTTCCTGTTTTTAAAGGTTATCCACGCTCGACTCTGATTACCGGGCTTTGCCTGGTAATTATTTTTTGCGGTTCTGTCCGGCTGTCTAAAAGAATATATTTGGCATTATATAAAAAAGACATCGGGAAAAAAAGAACTTTGATTGTTGGGGCAGGAGACGCCGGCGAGCAGATTTTAAGAAGCGTGATAAGCTCTCCCTTTACCGATTATTTTCCTATTGGATTTGTTGACGATAGCGATACAAAGAAGGGCGTTATTATTCATGGGTTGAAAGTTTTGGGAAAAATATCAGATATCCCTGAAATTGCAGAAAAAAACAGCATAAGCCAACTAATTATTGCATTGCCTTCGGCTGGAAATGCAATAATTAGAAAGGCAATTGAGATAGCGAGGATTGCAGGAATAAAAAAAATTAAAATTGCTCCAGCGTTAAACGAAATTATCAGCGGAGAGATTTCTTTTAAGAATCTCAAGGATGTGGACGTTGGAGATATTTTAAGCCGGGAGCAGATTTTTTTGGACACAAAACAAATAGAGGCTTTTATAAAAAATAAAACAGTTTTAATTACCGGGGCGGCAGGCTCAATAGGATCTGAATTATCTCGCCAAACTGCCAAATTTAATCCGTCATTAATTTTATTATTGGACCAGGACGAAACGGGAATTTTTAATATTTCTAATGAGCTGGAAAATAGTTTTCCTAATTTAAAAATTAAATCCATAATTGCAGATATTGGAGACAAAGGTAGAATTAGCGAAATTTTGGGCGCTTTCCATCCAAAAATTGTTTTTCACGCGGCAGCTTACAAGCATGTCCCTTTAATGGAGCGGAATTCCTGCGAAGCTGTTAAAAATAATATTTTTGGAACAGAAAATTTAGCTGAAGCCAGTGTTGATAATAATGTTGAAAAATTCGTTTTTATTTCAACGGACAAGGCGGTCAATCCTGCGTCTGTAATGGGTATGACTAAAAGAGTTGGCGAAATGATTTGCCAGGCACAGAATAAAAAAGGCAAAACAAGATTTATTTCAGTAAGGTTTGGAAATGTTTTAGACAGCAGGGGAAGCGTTATTCCGACATTTCGAGATCAAATAAAAAGAGGCGGACCGGTAGAGGTGACACATCCTGACATGAAAAGATATTTTATACTTATTTCAGAAGCCTGCTTGCTAGTTATGCAATCGGGGGCAGCGGGAGAAGGCGGTGAAGTTTTTGTTCTAGACATGGGGGAGCCTGTAAAGATATTAGATTTGGCAAGAGAAATGATAGGGTCTTCGGGTCTTTTACCGGATAAAGATATTGCAATAGTTTTTTCCGGAATTAGGCCAGGCGAAAAATTATTTGAGGAGTTATTGACGGCAGAAGAAGGGACTGCTGCCACAAAATATCAGAGAATATTTGTGGCAAAGCTTAAAGATATTGACGAGGTAAAATTTTGGGGTAACATCAATAACTTAAAGGATAATCTTGGAAAAAATAATAAGGAAGACTTATTATCAGCACTTAAAAACAGCATTAATTATTAAAAAAAACAAAATAAAATGGAAAACAATACGGAAGAATTAAATATGATAGATTTTTTAAAAGTATTAATAAAAAATAAATATATAATTATATCTTTTTTAATTTTGGGCATAATATTTGCCATAGCGATCACTTTTTTGACTCCCAAGACATATGTTGCAGAGGCGGTGGTTGATATCGGCGCTACTCAAATTGAAAATTTGAATCGTATTGTAATTGAAGAAAATTTAAATTATTCAAAAAAATATCCGTCTCTAAAAGTCGCCGCCATATTGAATAGCAATCTAATTAATGTTAAAAATTATTCTTCAAATCAGGATAAGGTTTCTGGTACTGTTTTGGATGCTGCTTCAGGGATTGTTTCAGATTGTGAAAATATTTTAGAAGCAAAAAAAAATAATTTAGAAGCAACTATTAAAAGCTACGAAACGGCAATTACCCAACTAATGCAGTCTGGACAGCAGATAGCCGCTCTGAAACTTAAAGAGTTTGAACTGCAAAATGAATTAGAAAATTTCAGATCGCCAGTAATCGCTAATGGTCCGATAGTTTCTGAAGTAAAAGGAATTAACGTTTTATTTAGCTTAATTATCGGGACAGTTCTTGGTGTTTTTTTGGGCATTATTACAGCGTTCGCCAAAGAGTGGTGGAATAAAAACAAGGTTTTGGTTAAAATAAAAAATAATTCATGGGTGAAAAAATAAATAAAATAACAATTTTTGTTGCAGGCGTTCTGCTGTTTTTTGCTGCGGGCAATGTTAAGGCCGCCAACGTAGGAGATGCGGCCAGTTTCAATGTAGATAAAAATTTTGACATTCATGGGAAAACTCAAATATCGGCAACTTTGATTAAGGCCAGTTCGAAGTTGTATTTTTATGCTGAAAATCAATGGTGGAATTCGCAATCTTCTGAAAAACAAAATACTATTTTAGCAAACCTTGATAATTTGTCCGTCGAATTTAGCAATAATATTTACCCAAAATTAACTTCTACTTTTGGTCAGGAATGGAACCCGGGAATTGACGGAGATTCTAAAATCACTGTTTTATTTGAATCAATGAATAATGAAGAAGGGGGGTATTTCCGTGAAGCAGATGAATATGAAAAAATTCAAGTCCCAATTTCAAATGAAAGAGAGATGATCTATATGTCTACTGCGGTTGCCCTCGGGCCTAACGCAAAAATAGTTTTGGGGCACGAATTTATGCATCTTATAACCTTCAACCAAAAAAATAGAATTAATAAAGTTGAAGAGGATACATGGTTAAATGAGGCAAGGGCTGATTATACTTCAACAATTTTAGGGTATGACGACATATATAAAGGATCTAATTTGCAACAGAGAGTCATTGATTTTATCGAAAATCCTACAGATTCTTTGATCGATTGGACCGGAAAAAAATATGATTATGCCAGTGTAAATTTGTTTATGCATTATCTGGTTGATCGATACAGAATAAATATTTTATCGGATTCTTTAAAATCTAAGTCCGTTGGCATAGAGAGCATAAATGAAGCTCTTTTGGAAAGCGGTTCAAAAGATGGCTTTGCTCAAGTTTTTACAAATTGGGCAATTGCTTTGGCGCTAAACGACTGCTCTTTAAATTTAAAATACTGCTATTCCAATAAAAACCTCGCAAATTTAAAAATAAATCCAACTCTTATTTTTTTACCGCTAACGGGAAGCAGTTCTCTTTCGTCCACAAATGTTACAAAAAGCTGGGTCGGAAACTGGCAAAAAATTATTGGCGGAAGCGGAAATTTAAAATTGGATTTTTCGGGCCTGTCCGGGAATAATTTTCAGGTTTCTTATATAGTTTATGACAAGAATAACAATTATTCTGTGAATTTTTTAAATTTTGACGCAGATGGGATAGGCGAGGTTAATGTAAAGGATTTTGGGACAAAATATAAATCATTAATTATTATTCCTTCATTGCAAACTGAGATTTCCGGTATCGATGGAATGGACATAGCTTATCCTTATAACTTTACTGTTTCCATATCAGGGGATGATTCGGGCGCAAATCAAGCCTTAATACAAAATCTATTAGATAAAATTGATTCTCTAAAAAAACAAATAGCAGATATTTTAGCACAAAGGCAGGGAGGAGGGGGTAGTCAAAATAACAGCTGTTCGCAATTAACCAGAAATCTTTATTTGGGCTCTTCCGGAAGCGATGTCAGTTGTTTGCAGACATTTTTGAAAAATCAGGGAGCCGGCATTTATCCCGAAGGCTTGGTGACCGGAAATTTTGGCAGTTTGACAAAGCAGGCGGTTATAAAATTTCAAGAAAAATATTCAGCTGATGTTTTATCTCCAATTGGACTTACAAAGGGAACCGGCTATGTTGGCGTAAGGACAAGAACGAAAATAAACCAAATTTTAGGAGTAATATAAATCAGGAAAGAAAGAAAATATTTTTTCGTTTATTTTCTTTTTTGACTGATTTCTGTAATGAAAAAATTTTTTGTAATTTGCGATAACATACGAAGCTTGGAAAATATCGGGTCAATTTTCAGGACGGCAGATGCTTTAGGGGTTTCAAAAATATTTTTGTGCGGAATTTCTGGCAAGCCACCAAGCCATAAAATTTCAAAAACAGCGCTTGGGGCCGAAAATAATATTCCGTTTGAATATTGTTCGCAGACGTGGAGGTTGATAGATAAGCTTAAAAAGAGTAAAATAAATATAGTTGCGCTGGAGCAGGCAAAAGGCGCAATTGATTACAGAAAATTTAAGCCAAAATTTCCTTTGGCCTTGGTGGTCGGCAACGAGGTAAAGGGAATTTCGAAAAATATTTTAAAAAAGTGCAATAATATAATTTTCTTGCCAATGCTGGGGCAAAAAGAATCATTAAATGTTTCTGTCGCCTTCGGTATTGCAGGTTATAAAATATGTTTGAACCATATCAAGATGTCATAAATATAATTGGCCTGACTTCCTTCACTGCATTATTTGTAATGCTTGCAGTATGGACTGCCATTTGGAAGGGTATTGCTTTGTGGAAGGCGGCCAGAAACGGCAGCAAAGGTTGGTATATAGCAATGCTTATTATAAACACAGCAGGAATATTGGAAATTTTATATATTTTTCTTTTCAGCAAAAAGAACAAAAATAACCCGGTAGCATGAATTTAACTGATGAAAATTTTGAAGCAGAAATAAAAAACGCAAAAAAGCCCGTGCTGGTTGATTTTTTTGCTGTCTGGTGCGAACCATGCAATATGCTGGCTCCGGTTTTAAAAAAAGTTTCAGATGAATTAAAAGACAAGATTATTTTAGAAAAAGTAAATGTAGATGAATTTCCTATTACTTCGCAAAAATTTCAAATAGACAGAATACCGGCTGTAATTCTTTTTAAAGACGGAAAGCCGGCAGGAGGATTTATAGGCGTAAGGCCGGAGGCAGACATTAAAAATTGGCTGGAAAAAGAATTATGAAATTAAATCCTGATAAAAAAGTTGTTGACAGGGTAATGGCCGGGCTTAATAAAAACGAAGAAAAATACGGCAAGCGGTACTGCCCGTGTCGTAGGGTAACGGGCAACGAAGCAGAAGATGCAAAAATAATCTGCCCGTGCATTTACAGTAAAGAAGAAATTGAAAAAGACGGCAAATGCTTCTGCGGTTTGTTTGTAAAATAAGGTTGATGGTCGGCTTTTTAAAAGACTTGACAAGGTTAAGATAATATGCTAAAATTAAATATAGGTTAAAAAAGCACATTTACAGTTTTAACACTTGCGAAAAGCAGTCGTAGCCAAAAATCAATAAAGAAATTTGTTGTTTTCTGGCTATGACTGATACTTCGGCATTCAAGCAGAACTTTTTTGGAAGGAGGATGGCGCCATGGAGACAATCAGAGCCATAATCTGGCGGGAGGTGAAAGTCAATCGCGATGAAACTCCGCAGGAAGCCCTCGACGCCACCGGTCGTGTCCGGGACACCAACTCCGAAGTTATGAAAACCATGCCCCGGGGAGAGGGTAAAAAGGCCCGCGTAGGGTTCTTCCAACTCGATTTGTCCAAACGCGATGGTTACATCTCGGACGACGATCTGGCTAAGGAGTACGAGCTCCGTGGTCTTAAACCTGATCCGTATGCCCAAATGGCTGTCAACAAAGCCGACCCGGCTTTCGCCGACATCCGACCAAACGGCTGTCACTGGAGAGGCCCCGACGGCAAATGGCATTACATTGCCTTCAACCGGTGGGGCGATGGCGAGCGCTACGTGGGCGTGAACCGCTCCGGGGGTGGTTGGGGTGACGGCTGGTGGTTCGCCGGCGAGCAAGTAGCTTCAATAAGTCCTTTGGACTCAGATCTTTTGGTTTTCTGACCTTGAATTTTAGCCCTTTGGACTTTCGTCGACTCCGCTTTGCGCACAGTTGCATTGCGGAGCCTTTTTTTATATAATAAACCCGGTAATAGGCGAATCTTGCTTGCGATTAAGGTTGCAGGCGGTCTAATCCAGTGTTTATGCATCCAGAATATCCGCGATTACGGTTTCAGATAGCGCGATGCATAGATAGTCTTCAAAAATGAAGCTACTTGGTGTAAAATACTATCGCATTTAAGATGCGGCATTAGATACAGCCCCGAGAGTATTCAAAGGGCAGTGACATGGGGGGCATTTTACATATCTTCAACCGGTGGGGCGATGGCGAGCGCAACGTGAACTGCAACCGCAACGAGAATGATTGGAATGACAGCTGGTGGTTCGCCGGCGTCAGCAACTTTCTTCATTTCTCTCTCATTTTTTGAGGGAGTTTTCTTTTTCTAAATCTTTTAATAATTTTTCGCGCCAGCCGCCTAAATTTCTGCCAATTTCATTTAGCCTTTCAGACAAAGCAATATGTTTTTTATTATCCAAAGATTTTGTTTCCCAAAGCAACATTAAAAATATTTTCAGAGTATCTAATTTACGTATTGCAAAACGGACAAAAGGCTCTTTTTCTCTTGGCGGTAGAAAGTTTGCAGTGACTATTGCTTCTATTTAGGCTGGATTAATTTTTTTAATCACAGAGTTTTGAGGGCTAAAACGAAAAACAGGATATCAAAAGCGATAAAAAAATATTTAAGACTGGAAACTTTAAGTTCTTATTGGGGACTGCTGAAACACGGAGATACTAAAGATATTAAGAAAAAAATTTTAGGACGAATAATGCGCGATGATGCTTGACACAGGGTTTTAATATGCTAATATGGACTAAATTAGTCGGTTATGAAAATTTCAAAAAAAGCGGAATACGGGCTGACCGCAATGGTCCATTTAGCTAAAAACAAAGGCAAAAGCAATAAAGCGATTTCTATAAGGAAAATTTCAAATATTGAAGGGGTGCCTTTTGAATTTTTAAGTAAAATTTTTTCCGAGCTGGAAAAAGCAAAATTGGTTACTGCCCGCCATGGGGCCAATGGCGGATACGTTTTAGCTAAAAATTTTAAAAAAATTACAGCAAAAGATATTGTAAAAAAATTAGAAAACACAACATCTGTTGATTGCAGTTTTTGCAAAAAATCAAAAAAGTGCCTGACAAAAAATGTCTGGCGAAAAATTGATGTTGCAATAAACAAAACTTTGCAGTCAATAACATTGGAAAATTTAATAAAATGAAAAGAATTTATTTAGATTATGCCGCCACCACTCCCGTTGACCCGCGTGTTTCAAAAACAATGGAGCCTTTTTTGTCTGAAAATTTTGGCAACACAATGTCGCTTCACAGTTTTGGGCAGGAGGCAAAAATTGTTTTAGAAGAAAGCCGCGAAAAATTGGCCGGCGTTATAAATGCCAATCCAAACGAAATAATTTTTACAAGCTCGGCCACTGAATCTAATAATCTAGCCCTAAAAGGTTCGGCGTTGGCGAGCAAAAAGGGGCATATTATTATTTCTTCCATAGAACATCACTGCGTCGTTGAGTCTGCAAAGTGGCTGGCGAAAAACGGTTTTGAAATTACAGAAATTTCGGTAGATAAATTTGGAAAGGTAAATCCGGAAGATATAAAAAAAGCTATTACAGAAAAAACTATTTTAGTTTCTGTTATTCATGCTTCAAACGAAATAGGAACAATTCAACCTATTACAGAAATTGGAAAAATTTGCAAAGAGAAAAATGTTTTGTTTCATACAGATGCTTCGCAAAGTTTTGGAAAAATACTCATTGATGTTAAAAAAATGAATATTGATTTGTTGACCGCCAGTTCGCATAAAATTTACGGGCCAAAAGGCGCAGGACTGCTATATATAAGAGAGGGGATAAATATTGCGCCTTTACTGCATGGCGGAGGCCAGGAAAACGGATTGAGATCCTCAACTGTAAACGTGGGAGCAATTGCAGGTTTTGCGGCAGCTGCTGAAATTTATAAAAAAGAAGGGAAAAAAGAAAATCAAAAATTAATAAAACTTCGCGATAAATTAATTAAAGAATTGTTAAAAATAAAAGGGTCGCACCTGAACGGAGACCCGAAAAAACGTTTGCCGAATAATGTTAATGTGAGATTTGATTTTGTTGAAGGCGAGTCTTTGGTTATTCAGCTTGATATGCATGGAATTGCCTGTTCAACCGGATCTGCATGTTCATCTGCAACCTTAGAGCCCAGCCATGTTTTGCTTGCCACAGGATTAAAGCCAGAACAGGCGCACGGATCTTTAAGAATAACCTTGGGGAGATGGACAACAGAAAAAGATATAAATTATTTGTTAAAAGTTTTGCCAAAAATAGTTAAAAAAATTAGGGAAATTTCGCCGTTTAAGTAATGCGCAAGTTCTTGTCATTGCGAGGAGCCCGCAGGTCGAAGATCCTGTAAGGGCGACGCGGCAATCTATAACTCTGGATTGCTTCGTCAGTCGCTTCGCTTTTTCCTCGCAATGACGGCTAAATAAACTATGAAAACAAAAAATAATACTTGCGGAGGATTATATACAAAAAAAGTTTTGGAAACTTTTAAAAATCCGCATAATTACGGAAAAATTAAAAACGCAGACGGGATTGGCAAAGTTGGCAACATAGTCTGCGGAGACGTGATGTGGCTTTATATTAAAGTGGAAAGGAAGCCCGCCTTCGCCAAAGGCTTCGGCGAGGCAAGGGAAATTATAAAAAACATAAAGTTTGAAACTTTCGGCTGTGTGGCGGCAATTTCCACAAGCTCAATTATTACAGATTTAGTAAAAGGCAAAACAATTAAAGAAGCTTTAAAAATAACAAAAGACAACGTGATTGAATCGTTGGGCGGTTTGCCAAAAATAAAATATCATTGCTCGGTTTTGGCTGTAGATGCTTTGGTGGAGGCAATTTATGATTATTTTTTGAAAAATAAAAAATTAATTCCAGCTGATGTGGAAAAAAAACACAATATTATCCAGAAATCAAAGGATATTATTGAAAAGCGTTATGAAAAATGGAATAAATAAAAAGGCAGTGGTGGCAATGTCTGGGGGAGTAGACAGTTCGGTTGCGGCAGCTCTTTTGAAAAGAAGCGGTTTTGACGTTGCAGGAGTTTTTATAAAGTTTTGGAAAGACGGAAAAAGCGCTGAAAACAGCTGCTGTTCCGTAGAATCTGAAAAAATGGCGAGATTGGTTGCCAAAAAAATTGGCATTCCTTTTTATGTAATAAATGCTGAAAAAGAATTTAAGAAAAAAGTTGTTGATTATTTTTTGAGCGAATATAAAAAAGGGAATACGCCTAATCCTTGCGTTGTTTGCAATAAAGAAATTAAGTTCGGAATTTTAATTGAAAAAGCGCTTAAAATGGGGGCAGATTATATTGCCACAGGTCACTACGCCCGCATCTCTTCTCTGTCATTGCGAGGAAGGAGCGAAGCGACTGACGAAGCAATCCAGAGTTATAGATTGCCGCGTCGCCCTTACAGGATCTTCGACCTGCGGGCTCCTCGCAATGACATATACTTTAAATTACATAAAGGAAAAGACAAAGAGAAAGATCAGAGTTATTTTTTGTGGCAGTTGCGCCAAAATCAGTTAAAGCATGTTTTATTTCCGGTGGGAAATTATACAAAGCCAGAAGTAAGAGAATTAGCAGAGAAGTTCGATCTACCAAGCGCAGAAACTCCTGAATCCCAAGAAGTTTGTTTTGTGCAAAATTCAACAAATGAATTTTTAAAGAAATATTTAAAAACAAAACCCGGAAAAATTATAGAGCTAAAGGACGTTCGACATCCCGCGGGACGTCGAACGTCCCCGAAAGCTTTTGGCCAGCATCAAGGATTACATTTTTACACAATTGGGCAAAGAAAGGGGCTTGAAATTCCGCAAGGTCCGTGGTACGTTGTTGCCAAGGACTTTAAAAATAATAATCTTATTGTTTCAAAAGATGAAAAAGATTTGATGCAAAAAGAATTGATTGCAAAAAATGTTAACTGGATTTCCGGTAAAGAACTCAAATTACCCATAAAAATTGAGGTGAAAATCCGTTATCGTAGTAACTTAGCTGATGCAGTTTTATATTCCAAATATACTCTAAATTCTGCAGGTGCTAAAATTAGGGTATATAAAATAGTTTTTGATAAACCGCAAAAAGCCGTCACCTCCGGCCAGTCGGTTGTGTTTTACAAGGGCAAAGAGCTTCTCGGCGGAGGAGTAATTTTTTATCGGGTCAAACGTGTTTGACCCGATGCCCCTTGACACAGGGTTTGGGTTTGGTATAATATACCTATACCATAGGTGGAGGTAGTAATAATTTACAACTAATAATTTTCAATTTTCAATAACATGACAATAAATATTAAAGAAAAAGCGCTGATCAATTTTAAAAAGGCGCAGAGTTTGTTGATAAAAATTGCCGGAATGACGCAAAACAATGAATATTGCATGGACATAATGCAGCAGAATTTGGCTGTAATAGGGCTTTTAAGATCTGCCCACGAAATGCTGATGGAAAACCATTTGAACTCCTGTTTTAAGAATGCTATGTCATCAAAAAATGAAAAGAAAAAAAAGGAAATGACAAACGAAATTTTAAAAGTAACTAAATTATTTAACAAATGATATTGCTCGGCAAACAAATTTTTCTCGGCGAGTAATCCTCTCCTTCGGGGAGCCAACCCCTCGCGCTCAAAAAATTTATTTGCCTCGCCTTAATTATGAAAGAACATATTTATAAAGTTAAGGGAATGCACTGCGCCTCGTGCGAAATTTTAATTGAAAAAAAGCTGTTAGAGGCGCAGAACATAAAATCGGTAGATGCTTCTGCCGGCAATGGAGAGGTTGTTGTAGAATACGAAGGCGACAGGCCTAATCCGGAAAGATTAAACAAAATATTTCGTGAGGAAAATTATAAATTTTTTGATGAAACTCTGGATTCCCGCTTTCGCGGGAATGACACTATAAAAAACGGGAATGACGAGAAAAACGAAAATGGCGGCAATAAAGCCAGCCCCACGCTTGTGGCTTTTAATATTGCAATTTTTATAATCATCGCCTTTTTATTTCTGCAAAAAATCGGAATTGCCGATTTTCTTAGCATAAGCTCTTCATCGTCTTTAATGGCATTTTTGGGGTTTGGTTTATTGGCTGGAATTTCAAGTTGCGCCGCATTGGTGGGCGGAATTGTTTTATCAATGTCAAAGCAATGGCAAAACCTTTGTTCTCAAGACCAATCAATATCAAAAAAACTTCAGCCGCACATTTTATTTAATGCGGGCCGCGTTGTTTCTTATGTTGTTTTGGGAGGAGTTTTGGGAATGATAGGAAGCAGACTGCAAATTTCTCCCCAATTTACAGCTTTTTTGATTGTTGCAATTTCTTTTTTAATGATTGCTTTAGGGCTTCAAATGCTGGGGATCAAAGCTTTCCGAAAATTTCAGATTGCTGCTCCAAAATCTGCAACGCGATATATTGCCAATGAAAATAATTTTCAAGGAAAATATATGCCGTTTATTATGGGAGCTTTGACTTTTTTCTTGCCTTGCGGATTTACAATTACCGCCCAAAGTTTGGCGCTTTTGTCGGGAAACGCTGCGCAGGGAGCTTTAATAATGGGAGCATTTGCCTTGGGGACCGTGCCAATGCTTTTATTTATTGGTTTGTCTTCTGTAAAATTTTCTTCAAAGCCGCATTTGGCTGAAAGATTTTCAAAAATTGCAGGATTTTTAGTTTTATTTTTTGCATTATTTAATATTTCAAGCCAAATGAATGTTTTAGGGTTTACTGGCATCGCTAGTTTTTTTCCGCAAAACCAGGGGCAAAATATTGTTGACGAAAAAGATTTGCCTCCAACTGTTGACGGCAAGCAAGTTATAAAAATGACAGCTTATGCTTCAAAGGACAGTCCTAATTATTTTAAGGTAAGAGCCGGTGTTCCTGTAAGATGGGAAATTACCGCAGACAGGTCTGCAGGAGGATGCAACAGCTCAATTATTTCGGGTAGCTTGTTTTCTGGCTCAATACCTTTAACTCCCGGCCAGATTTCTGTGAAAGAATTTACTCCGCAGAAAGCCGGCAAATTCAGATTTTCTTGTCAAATGGGCATGATTTCAGGAATTATCGAGGTTGTAAATTAATTTTTGCTCGGCAATCAAATTTTTTTTCGCGGAAGGTCACTTCGTGTACCTAAAGCTCTAAAAAATTTATTGCCTCGCTATATTACTTTATGCAAAAAATTACAGAAAAAACAACATTAAAAAAAATATTAGATAAAACAGGAGCCGAAGAGATTTTGGCAAAACACGGAGTGCCGTGCGTTTCTTGTCCTATGGCGCAATTTGAAATGGAAAAACTTAAAATCGGGCAAGTTTGCGAAATGTATAAATTGTCGTTAAAAAATATATTAAAAGATTTAAATAAAACAAAATAAAATGGCTAAAAAAATTACTCTAAAAATTAGCGGAATGGATTGCGCCTCGTGCGCCGCGATTATTGAACATAGTTTAAAAAAAGAAAAAGGCGTTGCCTCTGCTTCTGTAAATTTTGCTTCAGAAAAAGTTTATTTAGATATCGACCCAGAAAAAACAAGCGAAGACAAAGTAAAAAAAGTTATAAGCGATTTAGGATATAAAGCTTCAGACAATATGCCAGAAATGGAAATGACAGGGCACGACCACCACAAAACAGAAAAAGAAGCTGAAATCAAAAAATTAAAAAACCGGTTTTTGTCGGCTTTTGTTTTAGGTCTGCCCATTATTTATATGGTAATGGGAGGAATGCTGGGTTTTCCCATGCTTGCGCTTTTTGAAAAATATGGATTATATATTCAAGCCGTTTTAGCCGCGGCTGTTATTTTTGCATGTTTTAATATTTGGCAGTCTGGAGCAAAAAAATTGTTAAAATTAGGACCAAATATGGACACACTTATTTTAATTGGAACTGCAACTGCATATTTTTACAGCTTGGCAAATCTTTTGCTTTTATTTTTTGGAAAAGAAGTGGCAATGGATAATTTTTATTTTGAGGCTTCGGCTTTTATTTTAATTTTTATTTCTTTGGGAAAATATCTTGAAGCTGTAACAAAAGGAAAAACTTCAGAAGCTATCAAAAAATTAATGGGCCTTCAGCCTAAAACAGCCGTAATAATTAAAGACGGCAGGGAGTTTGAAATCCCAATTTCAGAAGTAAAAGAAGGCGATATAATTTTAGTAAAGCCCGGCGAAAAAATTCCAGTTGATGGAATTGTTGTTGGCGGCTATTCGGGCGTTGATGAAAAGGTAATTACCGGCGAAAGCATTCCGGTTGAAAAAAAAGAAGGAGACGAGGTTATTGGAGCCACTATCAACAAAACAGGAGTTTTAAAATTTAAAGCAACTCGCGTGGGCAAAAACACAATGCTGGCCCAAATTATAAAAATAGTTGAAGACGCAATGGGCTCTAAGGCCCCCATACAGCTTTTAGCCGACAAGGTTTCGTTTTATTTTGTGCCCGTTGTTATTGGAATCGCCTTGTTATCTGCGGCAGTCTGGCTTTTATTGGGCGCAGGTTTTGCATTTGCTTTGACAATTTTTGTGGCAGTGCTAATTATTGCCTGCCCTTGCGCCTTGGGCTTGGCAACTCCAACTGCTGTAATGATGGGAACGGGATTGGCGGCAGAAAGGGGAATTTTAATAAAATCATCTAAGGCTTTAGAAACAGCAAAAAGCGTGAGCATGGTTGTTTTTGATAAAACAGGAACATTAACAAAGGGCGAACCCGCTGTGACTGATATAGTATCAGTCACAGAAACTCGAAATTCGAATATCGAAATCCAAAACGAAATTTTACAAATTGCGGCTTCGGTTGAAAAAAATTCAGAGCATCCGCTTGCTTCTGCAATTGTAAATATGGCGAAAGAGAAAAATCTTGCCTTTAGCCGCATTGAAGGGTTTCAGGCAATACCCGGCAAAGGGGTAGAGGCAGTAATTGACAAAGAAAAAGTTTTGTTAGGCACAAGAAAGTTAATGCAAGATAACAAAATAGAAACAAAAGAAATAGAAAATAAAATGGCAGAACTGGAAGACCAAGGAAAAACTGCAATGATACTTGTAAGCAAGAAATTCGAAATTCAGAATTCGAAATTCGAAATTCAAGGCATAATTGCGGTAGCAGATGTTTTAAAAGACAATTCAAGAGAAGCCGTTGAAATTTTGCACAAAATGGGGAAACAAGTTGCCATAATTACAGGAGATAATAAAAGAGTGGCGGAAGCCATTGCAAAAGAGTTGGGAATTGACAGGGTTTTGGCAGAAGTTTTACCGCAGGGAAAATCGGCTGAGATTGAAAAATTGCAAAAAGAAGGGAAAATTGTTGCAATGGTTGGAGACGGCATAAACGATGCGCCGGCTTTGGCGCAGGCAGATTTGGGGATTGCTTTGGGATCTGGAACAGACGTGGCAATGGAAACCGGAGAAATAGTTTTAATTAAAGACGATTTGCGCGACGTTGTATCTGCAATTGATTTGAGCAAATATACTTTGGGAAAAATAAAATTGGGATTATTTTGGGCGTTTTTTTATAATGTTGTTGGAGTTCCAGTGGCTGCCGGAGTAATTTATCCGTTTACCGGATGGCTCTTAAACCCTTCAATTGCCGCCGCTGCCATGGCGTTTTCTTCTGTGAGTGTTGTTTTAAATGCGCTTTCAATGAAAATGTATAAAAGATAATTGAAACAAATAATTTTTTGTGGTTAAATTAATATATGGATAAAACACCAATAATTACTGTTATTTTAATAATTCTCGCCGGCTTTTTATTTTGGGGATTCCAGTCAGGCTTTTTTATAAAAAATCCAGGCCAAACAGCGCAGCTCCCTTCGGGAATAGTTTTGTTTTTTGGCGAAGAATGTCCGCATTGCAAAAATGTTGACGATTTTATTTCCCAAAATAAAATTGAAGATAAGGTTAAATTTACCAGATTGGAAGTTCCTTTTGCGCAAAAAACCAGCCCGCAACTTGTGGCAAACGCCAAATTGGCAATTCAGCTTGCGCAAAGTTGCAAACTGGACGCAAGCAACGGTGTGGGAATTCCTTTTTTGTATGACCCGCCTATCGGCGAGGCTGGCGGCAGCGGTAAATGCGTTATTGGCGACGTCGATACAATTAACTTTTTTAAAAATGCAGCAGATATTAAATAATAAATATTTATTTTTCGGATTATTATTTTTAGGTTTTTTTGCGGCAAATTTTGCAAGCGCCCAGGTTTGCCCTGTTTGCGTGGTGGCAATTGGAGCCGGGCTGGGGTTTTCGCGCTGGCTGGGAATTGACGATGTTGTTTCTTCTGTCTGGATTGGAGCTTTTTTAATTGCAACGATTTCGTGGACTTTGGAATTTATGAGAAAAAGAAAATGGAATTTTCATGACGACGGCATCGTAATAACTTTAGCTTATATTTTGCTGACATATATTCCGCTTTATTATGCGGGAATTGTGGGACATCCTCAAAACCAAATTTGGAGTCTTGATAAAATAATTACCGGCTCAACTATTGGGGCATCATTTCTTTTTATTGGCCACTGGTTGCATTTATATTTAAAGAAAAAAAACAATAATAAAGTATTTTTTCCTTATCAAAGAGTTGCGGCGCCCGTTGTAATTTTAATAATTGTAAGTTTAATTTTATGGAGAATAATTTAAAAATTGACGAATTTATAAAAAAAGTAAATGAAAGCAAGGATAACCAGCTGGATTTGTCTTCAGACGAAGATTTGTCCATTGCTATAATGAACTTGGTTTCAATTGAAGAACATTTTTTCTTTACGGGAGCTAAAACCGGCAAACCGGAATATTTTGATTTGTTGCAAACAGCGCGTAAAATGCGCGGAGAGCTTTTAAAAAAATTGGTAAAAGATGTTGAGCCGGGAGCCGAACAATGGTGCATTTCAAAACATTTACTGGCCTCGTCTATGAGATTGATGGAGGTTGGGACTAAGGCAAATGCCAAAGGCGACAAAAAGGAAGCAGAAGATTTATTTAAGAAAGCTTATGAGCTGTATTCTTTGTTTTGGGGACTGAATTTAAAGCTGGTGGAGATGGGCGAAGTAAAAAAAATTGATGATAACCAAATTGGCGTAAAAGATGAAAATAAAAAAATGAGTTTGATGGAAAAGCTCGGCAAGGCGGTAAAATACGCAATTGACTGCTGCAAAGAATAAAACACAGTATTTTGGGAAATGGCGTAAACGCTTCAGACATGTCTGAAGCGTTTGTTGTTATATAAAAAAAAGTGATATAATTAAAAAAAGAATATTCGTTAAAATGGACGACCGTCAAATTTAACGAATAATATATATAGAAAAATATGAGCAGGATAAAAAATAAAGAGCCGCTTCCTGAAAAGGTTTTGAAATTTATAGGAGGGAAATCGCTGGAATTTCTTGATTTGAGTTTTAAGCTTGTATTTGATCCCGAAGAAATGATTAAAAATTATGGTTTTATTTTTTCATACGCACCTCGAGTGATTTATAATTTGAAAAAAAGTCCATATTTTAGTCAGCAAGGAGGGAAATTTTATGTGACCGAAAAAGGTCGCATGCGCATCATAAAAAATATTATCCGAAGTAAAAATAATCAGTTTAAAAGATTGAGCGGTTCATGGCTCGGAATAATTTTTGATATTCCCGAAGCAAATCGGAGAGAGCGGGCATTTTTAAGAAGAGAACTGGATATGGCAGGATGCAAAGAACTTCAGAAAAGTGTTTGGGTTACGCCTTTTGATATAGAAAAGGAATTATTGGCTCTGATGTCACTCTGGAAAAAAGATTTTAAGGGAGATATACGGTTTTTGAAAATTGATAAAATAAGCGGAGAAGAGGAGATAAAAAAATATTTCAAAATATTCTAAAAAATAGACGATCGTCAACTTTAACGAATAAAGATTTTGTTTACAATAAAAAATGTAGTATAATAAAAACAATAATATTAATATTTCGCTCGGCAATCAAATTTTTTACAAAAATTTATTGCCTCGCTTCAAAAAATGTTTGGATTAAATAAAACAGGGTCAAGGTTTTGCGATTTAAAAGGCAAAGTGGCAATTGTTACCGGAGCCAGAAGGGGAATGGGCAGAACCCATGCCTTGACTTTGGCCAAAGCCGGAGCCAAGGTTGTTTTGGCTGATGTTTCAGCCGAAGAATGCGAGGCAGTTGTGGCAGAAATAAAAAGAGAAAAAGGCGAAGCAGCTGCTTTCAAATGCGACATTAGCAATAAAACCGAAGTTAATAATTTAGTCGCGGAAACTGTTAAAATATACGGAAAAATAGATATTTTAGTAAACAATGCAGGCATTTGCCCCGCAACTCCATTTTTAGAAATAAAAGAAGAAGATTTTGAAAAAGTAATAGATATAAATTTAAAGGGGTATTTTTTAATGTCGCAAGCTGTTGCAAAAGAAATGGCAAACCAGAAAAAGGGCGTAATTGTGAATATTGCTTCAATTGCAATGGGACAGGTGGGAATGGGCTTTGCGGGATTGGCGCATTATTGCGCTTCAAAAGGCGGAATTGTGGCAATGGCAGAGGCAATGTCTTTGGAATTGGCCCCAATGGGAATTAGAGTAAACACAATTGCTCCGGGGGCGATTGACACGCCAATGGCGGCTGGAGTTTTAACTAATCCGCGGGCTCTGGAAGCAATTCTAGCAAAAGTTCCGCTAAAAAGAATGGGAAAACCGGAAGAAATTTCAAACGCAGTTTTATTTTTAGCTTCAGACGAATCTTCTTATATGACAGGCTCTGTTGTTGCGGTAGACGGAGGATGGACAGCCGGATAGCCGGATAGCTTGACAAGCACTCTTGTTAAGCTACAATAGTGTAATAATATTAAAATTATAATTATGGCAGAAGCATATTGCGTAAAATGTAAAGCAAAAAGGGAAATGAAAGACGCCAAAGAAGTAACAATGAACGGTAAGGGCGGTAAAAAAAGAAATGCAATGACGGGAGTTTGCCCAAAGTGCGGAACAAAAATGTTTAGGATTATGGGGCTTAAGAAGTAAAAAAGTGAACAAAAAAATCTTTTTATATTTAGCGTTAATTTTATTGGCGCTAAATTTTTTTTGCTGGAAGGAAGTTTTTAGTTTAACCGAAAATAATTATTTAAAAGTTGATTTTTTGGATGTGGGACAGGGCGACAGCGCGTTTATTGAAACCCCAGAAAAACATCAAATTTTAATTGACGGCGGGCCGACTTCCGCTGTTCTTCAAAAATTGTCTGAAAGAATGCCTTTTTGGGACAAAGAAATTGACCTTATAATTTTGACGCATCCCGAGCTTGACCATATGCAGGGCTTAATTGACGTTTTGCAAAGATACAGAGCAGATTATATTTTATGGACAGGCATTTTACGTGAAACTTCAGAATACAAAAAATGGGCAAGCATTTTAAGCCAAAATTCCAAAAAAGTCATAGTTGTTTCTGCCGGTACAAAAGTAAAAGCCGGGAATGCGGAAATTGATATTTTGTTTCCTTTTGAAAATTTGGCAGGAAATGAGGTAAAAAACACAAATGACAGCTCCATTGTGGCAAAACTGATTTACGGCAAAGAATCTTTTTTATTTACCGGAGATATAAGTTCTACGGCAGAAAAATTATTGGCAAATTCAAAAGAAAATATTTTATCAAATGTTTTGAAAGTTGCTCACCACGGTTCAAAATATTCTACATCAGATTTATTTTTGGCGGCTGTCGCGCCCAGAATTGCTGTAATTTCTGCGGGAGTTAAGAACACTTATGGTCATCCGACGAGGGAAGTTTTGCAAAGATTACAAAATTATGATATAACAACGCTAAGAACAGACCAGTCGGGTGATATAAATTTTGTCACTGACGGAAATAGTATTTATATTACTTTGAATTACGAAATACCCGAAATCCCGTAGAAGTGATAGAATGAAGTCGGGTGGCGATTCCTTAATCAGGCGCCACCAAATCAATG
>MHPJ01000002.1 GCA_001822065.1 Candidatus Staskawiczbacteria bacterium RIFOXYB1_FULL_37_44
GAACCCTCTCAACTTCAAAATTTGAGTTCGTATCTAGTTTCTTGGCTCCGCAGGTAGGATTCGAACCTACAACCTTATCGTTAACAGCGATTTGCTCTACCATTGAGCTACTGCGGAATGGTTATTTTTTACTATATAACTTTTTCCAAATTATTCAAGTAGCCCAAATAAAATAACCTATCTTTTGGCGCGTTCAATTATTTTTTGTTTTATCAAATTAACAATGTCATCGGGCTCCCTGTCGGATTTTACCAAATAGTCATAAACATTTTTTTCCATGCCTTGGTCAATTTTTTCAGCTTCGCTTAAATTACTCAAAATAATTACCATTGCATCTTTGCCCCATTCATTTTGCCTTAGGCCTTTTAACATTGAAAGCCCGTCCATTATTGGCATAACAATATCCAGTAAAATAATATCCGGATGCTGTGTTAGCGCGATTTGTAAACCAATTTCGCCGTTGTCTGCCTCCAAAACGTTAAAGCCTTCGTTTATAAGTTTCTTTTTCATAAGCTGGCGCAAGTCTATTTCATCTTCAACAATTAAAATTGTGCTTTTTTTATCTGCCATATTTTTTTCCGCCAACTGGCGGATATTTATTTTTTTAATTATACTATGTTTTTTTGATTGGTAAAGTAAAGCAAAAACTTGTTCCAACATTTTCTTCGGATTCAAACCATATCACTCCCCCGTGCGACTCAATAATATTTTTTGATAAAAATAATCCCAGCCCCGAGCCAACCGCGTTTGCGCGCATTGCATTGTCGCCCCTGAAAAATTTAGTAAAAATTTTATCTTGCTGGCCTTTGGGTATGCCAATTCCAAAGTCTTTCACCCTTAATTCTATATTTTTTCCGTCATTTTGCAAGGTGATTGCTATTTTTGAACCGTCCGCGGAATATTTTATTGCATTATCAATAAAATTCTGCACGACAATTTTAATTTTTTCGGCATCAAGCATAATTTGCGGAAAATTTTCCGGCTCGGTAAAATCAAGCTTAATTTTCCTGCTTTCCATTTGATCTTTAAAAATATCCAGCACCACCCTGATAATTTCCCGAATATCCGAAGGGGCAAGCTTGTACAAATATCTGCCTTCGGCAATGCGAGTTACATTTAAAAGATCATTGACTAAAGTAATCAGCCTTTCATTGTTTCTAAAAGTGTTTTTAACAAGCTCGTTTTGCTTGGCTGTGAGCTTTCCAAAATCTCCTTTTTTCAACATGCTTATAGACCATTTAATTATTGAAAGAGGGGTTCTTAGCTGGTGGGCTGCCAAAGAAACAAATTCTATTTCCATTTTTTCAACCATTTTCCCCCTGCTTATATCGTGAAGCACAATCAAGTGCCCGCTGGAATTCCCAAGCGTTCCCAAGGACAATACTGAAAACTCTATAATAAAATCTTTTGCCAGTTCAACTTCCTTCCGGTAAATAATTTGGATCCCTTTTTCCAAAATTTCCATTATTGGCTTGGTTTTTGGAAAATCTGCCAGAGACGAAAACGATTTTCCCAATAATCTGTTATTTTCCAATTTAAGAATTCTCACAGCTTCAGGATTTATTGAAAAAATATTATCTTTTTCATCAAGAATTATAAGGCCGTCGGTAAAACTGCTGACAACTGTTTTTGTTATATCCCTTTCTGCTTCTGCTTTTGCGCGTTCTTCTTCGGAATTTTTAAGAAGCCCCGCCAAATTTTTTTTTGCTTTTTCCAGCCTTATTTTTTCTTTAACAAAAAATACCAAAGCCGGCGCGGCTAATATAATTATCACTATAAAATATACAGATATTGGCATATTTATTTATTATACAACTATTATATAAAATACAATAATAGGAATATGCACAGCTATTGTTGACATTTTGAATATTTTATTATATAATTAATATATGATAAATAAACAAGCGCAATCCCCAGTTTTAAGCGAAACCAAAATGACTTTTGGCGGTCTTGGCATTGCTCCAAAAATTCTTGATGCAATTTTAAAATTGGGATTTATCGAGCCGACTTCCATACAGCGCAAAGCAATTCCTGTTGCCGTTGAAGGAAAAGATATTATTGGAATTGCCCAAACCGGCACCGGCAAAACTTTGGCTTTTGGCATACCGCTAATACAGCAAATTTTATCCACACAAGGAAAAGGCCTGATTATTTTGCCAACCCGCGAATTAGCTTTGCAAGTAAATGAAGCAATACAAAAAATTGGAAGACAATTTGGCATAAAAACATCTGTGCTGATTGGAGGCGCCCCCATTAGGCATCAAATACGGGAAATTTCTTTTAACCCGCACATTATTATTGGAACTCCGGGCAGGATTAACGACCATATCCAGCAAAGAACTTTGAATTTGCAAAATGTTTCAATTTTAATTTTAGATGAAGCAGACAGGATGTTTGATATGGGTTTTGCTCCGCAAATAAATAAAATTTTATTGTCGGTTCCAAAAAACAGGCAGACAATGCTTTTTTCCGCAACTATGCCCGAGGGTATTGTAAAAATTGCCACCCATCATATGAAGCTTCCTATTAGAGTAGAAGTTGCCAGGTCGGGAACTACCGCCAAAGATATTGAACAGGAATTATTTGTTGTAAAAAAAGACCAGAAACTTTCTTTGTTGAAAAAAATTTTGCAGGACTGCAAAGGAAGCGTTTTAATTTTTATAAGAGTAAAACACAACGCAAGAAAAATTTGTAATAATTTGCGCGACATTGGCATTAGCGCGGCAGAAATCCACTCAAATCGCTCTCTCAATCAAAGAAAAGAAGCTTTGGAAGGCTTTAAACTTGGCAGATACAGAGTTCTTGTGGCAACCGACATAGCAAGCCGCGGAATAGATGTAAAAAACATTGAGCTGGTAATTAATTATGATTTGCCAGAAAACGCGGAAGATTATGTGCACAGAATCGGCAGAACCGGCAGGGCCGGAATGTCGGGAAAAGCAATTTCTTTTGCAATGCCAGAACAGGGGCATTTGGTTCGCGATATTGAAATGCTTACCAGGATTAATTTGCCAATTTCACAATTGCCCTCTAATCTTCCGCAAAGCGCGCAAAGCCCCGTATATAATAGAAGAAGCAATTTTAGATATGCCCGAAAAAGATACTAAATTTTCCGCCCAAGGCGGACCAGCCTCGGGCTGGGACGTGGCAATAATCGGCGGAGGTCCGGCGGGAATAATGTCCGCAATACAATCTGCGGCCAATGGGTTCAACGTTGTTTTGATAGAAAAAAATAAACAACTTGGCAAAAAATTTCTTTTAACTGGAAACGGCCGGTGCAATTTAACCAACGCGGAGCTTGATTTAAAAAAATTGGTTGCAAATTATCATAATGGAGAATTTTTATACCGCGCCTTTTCTCCGCCAGCTGGCGGATTCGGCCCGAAAGAAACTATAAAATTCTTTGAAGATTTGGGAATAAAAACTAAAACCGAAGCAGGTAATAGAGTTTTTCCTGAAAATAACAGCGCCGAAGAAATTTTAGAAGCGTTAAAAAAATATTTAGAAAAAAATAAAGTAAAAATAATTTATGATTCAGCGGCCGAAGGTTTTGAACTAAAAAATAAAAAAATATTAAAAATTATTTTAAATAATAATAAAAAAATCACGGCGAAGAAATATATTTTAACAACCGGCGGAAAGTCTTACGCAAAAAGCGGGTCAGATGGCGCAGGCTACAAATTGGCTGAAAAACTTGGGCACTCTATTATAAAGCCATCTCCTGCGCTGACTCCAATAATTTTGAAGGAGGACTGGGTTAAAAAATTGCAAGGCATAAGCTTAAAAAATATTAAAATATTCGGCGAAAGCGGAGAAATTTTATTTACTCATTTTGGAATTTCAGGGCCTGTTGCTTTAAACATCAGCGGAAAAATTGGAGAGTTGCTTAAAAAAAATGAAGTTAAAATATTTATGGATTTATTTCCAGAATTAAACCAGCAAGAAATTTTGGAAAACTTTCAAGAACTTTTGAAAAAATACCTAAGGCAGGCAATAAAAAATATTTTAACGGAATTTGTTCCCGAAAGGTTTGCCGAAGTTTTGCTTGAAATTATAAAAATAGATAAAAATAAGATAGCGAATAATCTCTCTAAGTCCGAAAAAAATATAATTGTTAGAGCACTGAAAGGCTTTGAAATGACAGCAGAAGGTGTTTTGGGTTTTGATAATGCCATGGCAACGCGGGGCGGGATAAGCCTTAAAGAAATAAACCATAAAACAATGCAATCAAAATTAATTGATAATTTATTTTTTGCAGGAGAAATTATTGACGTTGACGGAAAAACCGGCGGATTTAATTTGCAAATGTGCTGGAGCACAGGACATCTTGCATCTATGCAATAAAGATGCTAATATAAAAATGTAAGTTAAGGGCATTAGCCCAAGTTTCTTTCTTGGTTTCTATGTAATAAGTAGGCCGTAGAAGAACTAGGTCGGCTTACATATTATTAATCAAGAAAAAAAATATGGCAAAAAAATTATATGTTGGAGGATTATCCTACAACACAACAGAAGCTACTTTAAAAGACGCATTTACTCAAGCTGGAACAGTTGAAACGGCAACAGTCATTATAGATAAAATGACTAACCGCTCAAAAGGTTTTGGATTTGTGGAAATGTCAACCGACGAAGAAGCCCAAAAAGCTATTGAGATGTTTGACGGCAAAGACTTAGATGGAAGAACCGTCAAAGTAAACGAAGCCAAACCAATGGAACCAAGAGCTCCAAGAACAGGCGGATACAACAACGGAGGAAACAGAGGAGGATTCGGTGGAGGCAACAGATGGTAAATAACCCCTGAAAGGGAGTTATCCTGACCAGAAGGCGAAGGACAACCATTAAAACAAAAAGTCACCCTTAAACCGGTGATTTTTTGTTTGTAAAAATTTTGATGCTAAACGGATTATTCCACAATCAAATTACCCTTCATACCCATCTGCCGGTGCTGTCCAACGCTGCAGTAAAACTCAAATGTTCCGGTTTTATCAGCAGTAAATTCTACCTCTGCCTTTGCAGGACCTTGCACCTTGCTTGTTTTTGCATTAAATTCGTCAATCACCCAGTCGTGAAATCCATCAACGTTATCAAGAATAATTTTTACCCTGTCGCCTTTTTGCGCCCTGATCTCCGAAGGAGCAAAACTAAAATTATTTGCAGTTAAGGTGAATGTTTTTACCGAAGATTCCTGAACATTATTGGCTGCTGGCGGCTGCGAATAATAATAACCAAAAATAACGGCAGCAACTAAAACTATAGCCGCGGCTAAAATAAACGAAACTAAGATTTTTCTTTGCATATAATATTTGTTACTTATATTTTTATTTTACCATTATTTTTTTAAAATAACATCAGTTTCATTAAAATTTGATGAATAAAGGAAACCACCGCTTGTTTTCGCAATTTAAATAGTAAAATTTTAGCTTCTCCATAATCTCACGATCGTAGAATTTTGGAGAAGCCTGAATATAGCTCATTTATTCAGTCCAAATATTTCTTTTAAATGTTTTTCATTATCTATTGATTCCAAAACTCCAAAACGCACATGTTTTCTTATGTTGAAAAATTCTACAATAAAATCTATCTCGTCTTTGCAATTGTAAGGAAAAATAAAGACGCTTTTTTGCAATTCATAAAATCCCAGTTTTTTTATTTTATCACGCAAAGCATCTCTTCCCCACCTGACTTTTTCAGGAACATCAAAAGTTAAAATTCTCCACTTGTCGTCCCAATCTTTTTTATCAATTCGCATTTCTTCGAATTTATATGTAAGCGCCTTTAATTTTCCTTTGTCAGTTATAGTAATTGTAACCGAACCATTTGGGTTTTCCTTTTTCTTGATAGATTTCGATTTGTAGAGATTATTTATTTCTCTTTGCAAGTCTTTTTTATTTATTTTTTGCCACTCTCGGCTTGTACTTTTTAAAGTTTGCCAATACTGGCGAGGTGTATAACACAAGCCAAGCGTTACGCCGGCAAGTAAAAGTAACAAAATTTTTTTCTTAAATGATTCCATTGATTTAAACAATTATATTATTCAATTTACTCAATTTATTCAATTTTACAGATTATTTAATTTTACAAAATAATAATTACAAAAACAAGCTTCTCCAAAATCTCACGATCGTATAATTTTGGAGAAGCTAACTATTCTTAAATTTTTTTTAGATTTTTCTAATCCCCATTAATATTGCGATTTTTTGTTTGACAAAAAAACTTAGCTAAGGTAATCTTTTAATATCGCAATAATTTTGTTGCGAACAGCTGTTTCACAAGTTGACAGGAGAAATTTGTCATGGCGAAAACCCCAATGAAGGTTGAAGCCAAACCTGCGCTTCTAAAACTTTTCAAGCACGAGGATTACATGTGCGAACGGACGGTCGCCGTAGATGGAGTTTGGAATGTAGCAAGAAGGGTTGGAATGGGCTCGGACAATCCCGATAGAACGGATGTACTTGCCGAGAACCTGGCTGGTTCCGAAGATGATGTGAGGAAACTTGCTCAGGAAGCTTTCGGCTTCGACCAAGGCAATTGGATGAACCCAATTGAAGTGGTTCGGGCGGGAACAAAAATGGCTGGGCTCACGGACGTTTCAAAACTTCTTCGTGAGTGCGGTATTTCCGGCAAACCGATTCCAAACCACCCGGAAGAGTAATCTTCGCTTATAACCAGTGCGAAAACAACCAAAAACCCGAAGCTCAGCTATCGGGTCTTTTTTTATGTATTGTCCTTTACATTAAGCAAAAAATAGGATATAATTAGTTTTTAGAGTAGCTGGATTCCCGCTTTCCCTCCTCCGCGCAAGGCTTCGGACGGGCAATGCGCGGGAATGACATTGATTATGGAAAATATTAGAAACATTGCTATTATTGCCCACGTTGACCATGGAAAAACCACCTTAGTGGACGCGCTTTTGAGGCAGTCAAAAACTCAAATGAAAAAAGAAGTTGCCGACCAGGAAATGATTATGGACAGCAATGAATTGGAAAGGGAAAGAGGAATTACAATTTTTTCAAAAAATGCTTCTGTGCAATATGGGGATATTAAAATAAATATAATTGACACGCCAGGCCACGCGGATTTTGGAGGCGAAGTGGAAAGAGTTTTGAATATGGCAGACGGCTGCTTGCTTTTGATTGACGCAAAGGAAGGGCCAATGCCCCAAACCCGGTTTGTGCTAAAAAAAGCTTTGGAAATGGGCCACAAAATTATTGTAGTAATAAACAAAATTGACAAGCAAGGCGCCAGGCCCGAATTTGCTTTGGAAGCAACCTTGGAATTATTTTTGGAATTGGGAGCTGGTGACCACAGTTTGGATTTTCCTGTAATTTACGCATCTGGTCGAAGCGGAAAGGCCGGGCTTTTGCCGGATTTATCTAAAATGGAAAACATAAATCCTGTTTTTGACGCAATTGTAAAACACATTCCCTCCTCCATTGCAGACGCAACAAAACCTTTGCAAATGCTGGTAACTTCAATTGCTCCAGACGACTTTAAGGGTAGAATTGCAATTGGCAGAGTTTACAACGGAACAATAAAATCCGGCCAGGAAATAACGCGCATAAATAGGCAGGGTTTGCAAAAAAAATATAGGATAACTTCTTTAATGACATTTTTAGGTTTGGGAAAAGTTGAAACGGAAGAAATTAAAGCCGGAGATATTTGCGCAATTGCCGGCGTTCCGGATATAACAATTGGAGAAACAATTGCAGATACGGAAACCCCGGAAGCCTTGCCCCTAATTAACATTGAAGAGCCGACTGTAAAAATGACTTTTATGGTGAACAGTTCCCCGTTTGCCGGAAAAGAAGGAGAATTTTCAACAACAATGCAAATACGTAAAAGGCTATTTAAAGAATTGGAAACTGATGTTTCTTTAAGAGTTACAGAAGACGACAAAAATAATTGGATTGCTTCGGGAAGAGGCGAATTGCATTTGGCAATTTTAATTGAACGCCTTAGAAGAGAAGGTTTTGAGTTCCAAGTTTCCAGGCCTCAAGTTATTACCAGAGAAATAAACGGGAAAAAAATGACTCCCTATGAAAAAGTATTTATTGAAGTTCCTGAAAAATACCAAGGAGCAATAATGCAAAAAATGGGAGAAAGAAAGGCAGAGCTGAAAGAAATGAGAATTAACGGAGAAATTATTTTACTGGAATTTATAATTCCAACACGGGGATTGTTTGGATACAAAAATGAATTTTTAACAGACACAAAAGGGCTTGGAATAATTAACACAATTTTTTTCCAATATATGGAAGATCCGGAAAATTGGAAAGAAAGAGACCACGGATCTTTGGTTTCCACAGACACAGGACCCACAAATATTTACGGCCTTACAAACGTCCAAGACAGAGGGACATTGTTTTTTGGCGCTGCCGTGGAAATTTATGAAGGCCAAGTAGTGGGACAAAACGCAAGATCAAATGATATAAGAGTAAATGTTTGCAAAGAAAAAGCCCTGTCCAATATGAGGTCAAAAGGCGATGGAGGAATAGAATATTTTAAAACTCCAAAAACAATGGGGTTGGAAGACGCATTGGAATATATTGGCGACGACGAGCTTGTGGAAGTAACTCCAAAAAATGTGCGCATAAGAAAAATGCATTTAAAAGAAGTTGACGCCAAACGCGCAGAACGCAAAACTTCCGGAGTGAAATTTGATTACTAAATTGCCTCTTGATTTTTTTCATAATTTATGATAAGATGAATTATGCAAACATTGATAAGCAAAGAAAAATTTTTAGAGGAACACAACAAGTTATCGCCCTCAAATTTGAAAGCCACTCTTGTTTTGCTTACAAAATTTCAAGAAGAAAAAAAGCCGCTTTTAAAAGACAACGCATGGTGCTTGGACAAACACAGAATTCCTTTTATTTCGTGGCTGACAAATTTGCCAAAAGAGGATAAAAAAACAAATAGAAAATCACGAGCAAAAGAAATTTTTAAAAATTACCCGGAAACGCATTACGAAGGCTAATGCGTTTTTTTCGTGATAATACACAATGATCATAGATGATGTAAAAATAAATGTTGTTGCTGGAAATGGCGGGAGCGGTCTTGCGGTTTTTAGTAAAACAAAAAGAACTTTTGGACCAACCGGCGGAAGCGGAGGAAAAGGAGGAAGCATTTTTTTGGAAGGCGTTTCGGATTTGGGAGCTTTGAGGCAGTTCCGCTTCAAAAAAGTTTGCCAGGCAAAAAACGGGCAAAACGGAAAATCGCAGTTAAATGACGGAGCGGACGCTGAAAATTTAATTTTGTTTGTGCCGGTTGGTACAGTGGCGCGCATTGGAAATGAAAAAGAAATAGAAATTACAAAAATCGGCCAGCAAGAACTTATTGCAAAAGGTGGAAGAGGCGGAAAAGGAAATTATCTTTTCAGGTCTGCCACAAACACTTCGCCACGCCAGTTTGAGCAAGGAAAACCCGGAGAGTCTTTTGAAGTGCGTCTTGAATTAAAAATGATTGCCGATGTTGGTTTTATCGGCCTGCCGAATGTTGGCAAATCCAGCTTGTTAAACGAGCTGACAAACGCAAACAGCAAAGTTGCCAATTATCCGTTTACAACTTTAGAGCCGAATTTAGGCGTTTACTTTGACCTAATTTTAGCTGACATTCCCGGATTAATAGAGGGAGCCTCCGAAGGCAAGGGGCTTGGCACAAAATTTTTACGCCACATTGAAAGGACAAAAATTCTGTTTCATTTTGTTTCAGCCGATTCTGAAACCCCTCTGCAAGATTACAAAACAGTAAGAAAAGAACTTAAAACTTATAATCCCTTTTTACTGGAAAAACCAGAATATATTTTTATCAGTAAAAAAGACGCGGCCAAAGAAGACTCGTTAGAAAAAATAAGAAAAGAATTCAAAAAAGAAAATAGACAAACAATGGCAATTTCAATAATAGAACCAGAAAGCTTAAATGCAGTTAAAAAATTATTGAATAGTTTAGCAGAAGAAAAAAATGTGCTATAATATAATAAAATAATATATCGCTACGCTACGTAAACTTATGGCATTTGGAGAAACAATTTTATTTGTAATTGATTTTTTAACGTTCCCAACCTGGCACTTGGTTTTGCTTTATGTAATTTTGCTTTTGCTTGTTGTGTGGTCAATGATAAAATCCTGGGGATTTTAAATTTATATTTTTTGTAAACAAAAAGCGTCCTAAATTTGCAATAAAAACAAAGGGCGCTTTTTTAGTTGGAAGACTTTTGAATTAACAAGCTTAGCAGTTTTTTAGCTTCGGCAGTAGCTTCTTCTTTTGTTGTGCTTTCTGTAAACTTTTGCCACTGGCTAAAAATTTCGGGATCGTTTAAACCTCTTACAGCTGTTTCCATAGTTAGCCTTGTGTCAAAATCAATTTCTTTGCCAGACAGCAAAACATACTCGGTAAACATATTCCGAAAGTCCAAAACATTTCTGTTTACATTTTGCTGGCGCAAAACGCTTTGGTCTTTTAAAACTACATAGCCTAAAAATACATTGCCTGCCAAAGAAACAACAAATAAAGCGCCTAACAAAATTATAAAAAATATTTTTTTGTCCATATTTATCTTGTCATTGCGAGCGAACAGCAGTGAGCGTGGCAATCCAGAAATTTTGTGCATTTACTATAGATTGCTTCGTCGCTTTGCTCCTCGCAATGACACTAATTAAATTTTCGACTTTTTTACAAAATATACAAACATTACAATAATCAGAACAATCACCAAAAACAACAATAAAGCAATTATTGCTTGCCAGTTTAGCCAATCGGGAAAAAAAGTTTTCTTCTTTAATTCAATATCCATTCTTATGCCATTGTCTTCTTTTACTTCAAAAATATCGCTCTGAAAATTTTGATAATTTTGCGCAGAAGCTGTTAAATAATATTTTCCTTGCGGAACCAAGAAAGAATACTTTCCCGTGTCATTTGTAACAATAGGATTTTTTTGCAAAAACTTTTCAGCCGGCCATAATTCATACTTGCCCGCCGTAGCCTTTGGCGAAGGAGGGTTTGCCTCAGGGTTTAGCCAATAAATGGAAACAGTTGCTTTTTCAATTCTCAATTTTCCATCGGCTGTTTGCCTAAAAACATATCCTTCAGGATCCACCAGTAATGTAAGATTGGTTTGCGTTGAAACAACAGACGCATTTTCATATTCGGCAACAGTGGCAATTTGATATTCTCCTTCGGCTGTTGGAGCGTTAAAATCTGCTTTAAAAACTCCCGGTTTAACTTCTGCATATTCAAATTTTTGCACAAGCAATCCCGCGCTTTTTGCAACACTTGTGTCATTGCGAGGCGCGAGCGAGGCGAGCAACGAAGCAATCCAGTGTTGCGAGATTGCCGCGTCGGACTGCTGTCCTCCTCGCAATGACGAGGTGTCAGCTTTCGCCAAGTTTTTTAAAGTAATTAATCCGGTAACTTTTTTTGCCGGGCCGTCAGATTTCATTATCAATTCTACGGGTTTCCCTGAAATTGTCCTAACTGTTTGCTTGGCAATTCCTTTATTATCTACGTTTAAAGCAGAAGAAAAATCAATTAAGCCTCCGGAAGTTCTGGCAAAAACAATATTGCTTGGCATTTTTTCAAGAGCTTTGGCCCCCATTTCCGCCAAAGGAATTCCTTTTACCGAGGCAAGCCCCTTAGCCTGCAAACTTTCTGTTTCTGATAATTTTTTCTGACTTTGTGAAGCTATTTCTGCTACAGGAGGCTGGTTAGTGTTTGAAACTTGATTTAATTTTATAATTTCTGCTTGTGTTAAAACTGTTTGCGTGAGCCCGGGCAAATAAAGTTCTGTTTGGCTTAGTTTTTTTGTGTCGCTTAATTTGTTTGCATCAATGGCCAAAGCATCAAGCGTTTGTTTTAATTGCGGCAATTTATTGGCATAAAATCCGACAGTTGATTCAATTTGCGACAAATTAAAAATGCCAAGCGGATTAACACTCATAATTTTTAAATTTTGCAACGCTTCGGGCGTTTTCACAGGCACGCTCTCTACAATTGGCGGATAGACCACCTGCGGTGAATTTGAAATTTGAAGTTTTAAATTTGAAATTGCTTCACCGATATTCTGTATCTGTTGCGTAACTTGTTGCGCAACTTGCTGGATTAAATTTGGCGCTGTTTCGGGTTTCTCGCCAGCAGGCGGTGGCGGTGTGTAGGTTGTGGTGGTGGTAACTGCTTGACCGCCAACCATTGTGCTTTGGGTAGAGGCAATTGAACCTGCGTTGGAAGCAGAATCTATGGAATAATATCTAAAGTAGGTGGGTTCATAAATTTGATATGTGACAGGGGTTGTATAGGCTGTGGTTGGAGTGCAGGTGTTGCTTGTATCTCTGCAATAGTAGGTGGCGGCGCAGCCAGTTCCTCCTTCGTTATCTGCGCAAGATAGAGATGTGGTGATAACGTTGGCTGCTCTAGTGGCGGTGGCTGCGGTGGTTGGAACAGCGGTGTCCAATGTAAAACTTCCCATTTGCGTCCAGCTACTGGTTTCTGTGCCGTCGTTGTTCTGGCTGCACCAGTAGTATGTGGCGTCGCTGCCAATTGCGGAGCTTGGTGTGTATGTTGTGTTTTCGTTGTTATCTGGAGTGGCTGATGATGTTCCGCTTGCTACAACGTTTATGTTGTTTACGCAGTCTGCCAGAGATGAAGAAGAAATCCTGTAGTTAGTTGTGCCGGTGTCTGCTGAGTCGTTGTCTGAATAATTGGCTGATAAGGTTGGAGTATTGTCGTTTGTGTTACTATCGTTAGCGGGGCTAACTAATGTTGGGGCGTTTGGGGCAAAATTAAACAGCCAGTTTGAGTTGTTGTTGCTGTCTGTGCTGTTGGTTTGAGTAATTGCTGTTCCGCCGTCTGCGTTAGAATATGACACATTTACATAGTCGGCTTGTGCTGTGCCGGTGGTATTGAGATACCATGTTGTTGAGTCTTCTGTTAAATCTAACAAGTCTCCCAACTCTCCGTTGAGCGAGAGGTTGCCTCCTACTGTGAGGGTTGAACCTCCCAGGCCGTCGCCTGTGACTTGGGCTCCTGTGCCAATTGTGAAGTTGCCGCTCGCTCCGCCGTCAGTGGTGGTAGTAATTGCTTGTCCGTTAAAATCTACGGTGCCGGCTGTGGCGTTGAAGCTGTCGGTGGTTACTCCGTCTGTAAATTGCTTTGTTGCCCCTGCCGAATTAATTACTATGTCTTCTACTGCTTTATCTAAAAAGTTTATTGTTTGGGTGCCACTCGTCCCTCCCAACGTAATCGTCCCGGTGCCCTTAGAATATGTGTCAACAGTGGCAAAAAATATATTACCGTTTACTGTTAAATTATTGTTGTTTGTGGCGTTGTCAAAGATACCGTTAGTTAAAGTCATATTCCCCGCAATCATCAGCGGGTCTGAATCCGTTGTCTGTAAGGTGTCGACGTCGTCGGTGAGGTTCATTGTCAGATTGTATAAGTTTGAGCCGCCGGTGTCTATTGTGTAGGTGTCGGCCGCGCTGTCAGCGTCGCCTACAAATGTGATTGTGCCCGTGGCAGTGTATGTTCCGCTGTTGGCAAAATTACCCGCAACATTAAGGTTAAACCCTGCGTCAGTCAATGTGCCCGTTGTGATAGTGAGATTGCCAGAAACTGTTAAAACTGCGCCCAATGTAACACTAGTTGTGTTGCCCGTGTCCATTGTAAAGTTTGCCACTTCAACAGCCGAATCTATTATGGCTGTGCCTCCGCCAGAACTTGCGTCAAAATAGACATTGGTGGTAGCAACGGGCAAATTACTCGCGTCTGGAGTTCCTCCCGAGGTTGACGCCCAGTGGTTTGTTGCATCGCTCCAGTTGCCTGTTCCGCCCACCCAGTAAGCGTCGGTCGGCGGCGCATAATTCAAAGCCACAGAATCTAAAACCGGCGTGTCTGAATTGTCTGAAGTAAGCGCCATTTTGTAATAAAAATTAGCGGTAGTCCAATTAAGCGCCGACAAGTCTATGCTGTTTGAGCCAACAGAAAGCGTGTTTGAACCGTCTAAAACTCCGGCCGAATTATACCACGCAGAATTGTCTTGGCTAAATTGAACAGTAATTCCAGTTCCCGCCGGAATAGCCGAAGCATTGTAACTAAAACTGCTTATTCTAGTAACTGTTTGCCCAGAAAGCAGGTTAATTGAATTTAAAGTTGCCGAAGTTTCATAAGTGTACGAAGCGCTGCCCTCTGTCCAAAAAAGATTTATGGCATTTAAAACTGGTGAGTCTGAACTGCTTGTTGTTTCAAGCGAAATTTCATATAAAAAATATGGTTCTGCCCAATTTAAAGCAGACAAATCAAATGCGGCTATTTCGGCCAGGTGATCTCCGTCTAAAAGAGTATCATATTCGTTTGCAACGCCGGCTGAATTATACCACCAATAGCCGTTTCTGCTAAACCGAACTTTTAAACTTGTGCCCGCAGGAATTGTGGCGTCGTAGCCAAAAGCGTCAATGCTTGCAACGTTTTGGCCAGATAACAAATTTTGCGAAACCAAAGTTCCCGATGTTTCGTAGGTGTCGGTAAAGGCATTTGAGGCAAACCCAAAAACGCCGGCCAAAACCGCTATTGTAAAAACAGCGCTAAACAGAAATTTTTTAATTGTATTGCTGGGTCTTGACATGGTCTAATATTCTGCTATACTTAAGTTGGTTATCAATCGATGTCACATCCTATATAATAGGACCAAAAATAACATCTTCAGAAATGAAGGTGTTCTTTTTTATTTTATGATATAATAAAATTGTGGAGTCGCGGGAGGTTGAAACCAGACGGATCTGGTCTTCGATTGATAACCGAATGGTCCCGTTAAAACGGGATGTGGTTCGACACCACAGACCTCCGCACCAAATAATCTGCGCTAAATTCAGCGCGGATTTTTTGTTTGTATTTTTGTTTTTAAATTTGTCGATCATTTAAAAATTATTTTGTTATAATTTGGCGGCGCTAAAAATTTTCCTTTTAGCCCCATACTCAGATGTTTTTGAAAAATAGCTTTTCGCAGGTTAAAACTAAAAGCGTATCTAAAATGTCCGTAATATGAATTTATTGTTGCCAAAACGCTTTGTATAGACTTGTCATTCCCGCGAAAGCCGAAGGTCCTGTAAGGGCGGAAATCCACGCCTACCAACGAGTGTGGATTCCCAGTCAAGCTGGGAATGACATTGTTCAGTTTGTTTTTGAACCGTTTAACCACGCTTTGTTTTACCAAAACATAACCAGGTTTAATAAAATATCCTAAAAATTCTATTCCTTTGCTTATGGGACAAAACTTTGTCTTCTTAAAATTCAGCTCTAAATCTAATTCTTTTTGCAAAAAATTATTTATTTTATTTTCAAAATTAATAAATGCAGACCTATTTTTATTTAATACAATAAAATCATCTACATATCTTACATAGTATTCGCATTCTAAGTTTCGTTTAACAAACTGGTCTAACTCGTTCAAATAAAGGTTGGCGAAAAACTGCGAAGAATAATTTCCAATTGGCAAGCCTTTGTTTTCTTTTGCTCCAAACAAAGACTTTCTTTTTGGAATAAGGTCAAATAAAGATGGCGGGCTTTTTATAATATAATTTTCTGTTGGCTTGTGAAAAATAATATTTTTTGCCAGCCACAGCATATCATTTTTCCAATGGTTTGTTTTTTTCTGCTTTAAAATCATTTTTTCAAAAATTTTGTATAAAATATTGTGGTTTATTGCCATAAAAAACCCAGAAATATCCAGTTGTATGTAAAACGCCTCTTTTTTATAATTTTCTGTCGCTTTTTTAATGAAATTTTTTAACCTTGCAACTGCCGCATGCGTTCCTTTGCTCTTTCGGCAAGAAAATGTGTCAAATATAAGCGTTTTTTCTCCAATTTTATTTATTTCTCTAATTAAAAGGTGGTGTACAACCCTGTCTCTAAAACTTGCGGCAAATATTTCTCTTAGAGAAGGCTCTTTTGCCACAAAACATATTGACCGCCCGGGTTTATAGGTTTTTGTTTCAAGCTCTTTTTGCAATTGGTAAATATTTCTTTCTAAATTATATTCAAACTTTAGGGCATTAATTGTATTCCTTTTTGTTTTTCTGCAGTCTAAATAAGCCTTGTACATTTTTTCAAATGTAAATATTTCGTTCATAAGTTGCATTTTATACCCTAACTCCCCAATTTTTTATTTTCAGGACTTTTTAAGTAATTATTTTTAGAAACTACTGATTTTCCAAGTCTTAGATTAGCAGTGTCATTGCGAGCGAGCGAAGCGAGCGTGGCAATCCAGAGTTAAAACTTTTCAGCCAAGTCGTTCCACGTAGGATTTTCTTTTCCAATCAATGAAATCTTTTTCTTTCGCGACCACGATTTAATCTGTTTTTCTCTTTCTATTGCTATGTTTATGTCATTTGTTTCTTCGTAATAAACTAAATTGTGCACAGAATATTTTTTAGTGAAACCTTCAATCAAGTTATTTTTATGTTCGTAAATTCTCCGATGCAAATTATCTGTGACGCCTACATACAATGTTCCGTTTCTTTTACTGGCTAAAATATAAACATAATATGTTTTACTGGTCATACTCTGGATTGCCACGCCCCGCTACGGCGGGGCTCGCAATGACACTCGAAATAGCATGGCTCGAAACAACGGCTTTTGGCGAGGGAATTGATTGGATAATTCTAAAAATGCCTTCTGCGTTGGCGCAGTTTATCATTTGCGGACCACCCTCGGTCGGGATAGAAAGGGGGGTGGCAATTTGCACCCACCCTTTATTTAATTCCTCATCTCTGCGGCGCATATCCTTGATATAACCGTCGGGTTGGACAGAATCAGTAAGAGCCGCCACGACATCAACTATAACAAACCACCACTCATTTTGATAGATAGTTTTTCTTATTTTCTTGCCTTTAAATAAAGCAATTTTAGTTGTTTCAATATTTTTCTCCATTTATACTTTTAGTTAAAATTAATGCTCCAGTTGAGCCAGCCGCCAATCATTTCACCAGTTTCTTTTGCGTAATTGGTTTGAATATGGGCAAATTGGCCGGCAGAAATTAAATTTATTTCTTGAGCCATTCTTAATCTTATTTTTAACTTATCAAATTCAACGCTTAATTCTTTTATTTTTTGATATTTTTTTTCGTTTGGCAAAGAGTTTGCCTCTACTGCCAAATCAAGGCATTTCCAACTTAAATTTAAAATATTTGCTCCTAATGAATATTTATAATGTTTTGGAAAACTTCGCGTTGTTTCATACAAAAATTTGGTAAGCTGGTAAAATTTTGAATAAATTGGAAGCTGTTGATATTCTGCCATTTTTTTTAAATTCGCGGTGCATTGTTTTATGCAACTGGCTAAAAATTGTTTACCCGCGCACGCACCGCACGTAATTGCTGTTAGTCTTAGTGTTGCTGTTCGCATTGCCATTGTTGAAGTTCAGGTTGAAGGCGTTAGCCGCGCTAGCCTCGGAAGCCGACCAGTAGTTGTTGGAAACGATATTTTGCTCTTGCATTTTTCATTCCCCGTGAGACAATCTATCTCATGGGGTCTCTCCGAAAACCTGGTATATCCCACGTCATCCCCGCGAAGGCGGGGATCCACGCCTACCAACGAGTGTGGATTCCCAGTCAAGCTGGGAATGACACGAACATAAAAAGATTTTCTGACCAGCAATAATCTGCATATATTGCAGAGAAACAAGAGCCGTATTAAATTTTTAGCGCTTCTCTCTTAAAAGCCGATTTTTTAAAAAAATACAACTTTTTAAGAATCCGGCGATTTTTTAATTTTTTTTCAAATTACAAAATACAAATTATCTATTTTTATTGAATAATTATTTATATTAACCCCGTGAGATAGCGAGCTTGCGAGCTCTATCTCACGGGGTTAATACCCGCGCACGCACCGCACGTAATTGCTGAGAGTCTTAGTGGTGCTGTACGCAGTGCCAGTGGTGAAGTACAGGAGGAAGGCGTTAGCCGCGCTAGCCTCGGAAGCCGACCAGTAGTTGTAGGAAACGATAGCAGTAAGACGCGAATAAGGAGCCGACCCTTTTGCTTGGTCGCGAATGCTTTCTAATTCTAAAATAGTTGGCAAACGCCACCCGCTTCCCTTGGCTTTGCAAAAATCCATTGCCGAATAAGTGCCGCTGGCAGAAATATAATATCTTTCAAGATAGTTTGAGCTTGCAACATTTAAATTTCCAATTCCAACGGTTAAAGGCGAGCCAAGCGCCCCTCCAACGTCTCCTCCTGAAATAGCAGATGTAGATGGCCCCCATGTTTTTGTTCCGCTCACATCTGATGCCGACCATAAAATATTGGCGTAAACATTTGCATTTGTGGCAATGCAAATTGTATTTGAAATTTCTACTCCGTCTGCCCACAGCACGCAGTTAGAATTGTCGCAGTAAATATCTTTGTCAACCGTGGCGTTATAAGCGCCGGCAATATCTCTTACAGTTGTGTCTGCTATTTTTGTCCAGCTTGGAGTTGGCGAATAGCATATTGGAAGTTTAACCTGCCCGGCAGAAGTATCAATATTTGCCCTTATTGTTCCTTTTCCAATTTTTGTTTCATCTGTAAAACTGTCTGTAACGCTTGGATCCACCACATAGTCAATCTCCACCCCCTGTTTAACCCCGCGGGTTAAACACTCGCCTGAACAGGCTATTTTTAAATCAAAGACATCTGTTGGCTGTTGCAGATT
>MHPJ01000003.1 GCA_001822065.1 Candidatus Staskawiczbacteria bacterium RIFOXYB1_FULL_37_44
CAGGTCACGACAGGCAAAAAATTAAAACCTTCTATGGTGTCATTTTTTATGATGCAACCGAAATGATTTCGGTGTCATAGTTATTTGATTTGACACGGCCCTGCAACATTACATCGCAGGGACCACGTTCAAGCAGAGCTTTCGCTGCACTCAATGTTTTGCCTTTTTGTTTTCCCATTTGAAAAGATGGCTTAAACCGCCCTCTTCCTCAATGGTGATAGCGAATGAATCTTGCAGCGCAGGCGAATCAGGATTCAGTTCAATCTTAAATCCGTAAACCACATACCAGCACGTAAGGTTGGGATACGACCTGCTCGGTCGCTCTTCCAACTTCGGTGGCAAGGCGAAGAATTGAAACCTGCTCCTGTCTAGTTTCAACTCTTCTCCAATTTCACGGACAAGAGTCTCCTCGGGATTTTCGCCTTCCCTTATAAAAGAAAAATATCAACGATTTGTGCCATGGCTTTTTTAATGGCTCACACGGCCGGCATCGCCGTATGAGCCATTGGAACCGCACCCAAAAAACCCTTACAAACAACCCTTGGTAATAAAAGTGCGTACGCACACTTATTACCAAGGGTTTATATTTTATAAACCTTTTTTATTTTTTCCAATAATTGCCCGTCTTCAATTTTCTCTGCGGTAAAGAAATGGACTTGCTTATTATTTAAGCCGAAAAAATCCTTTAAAATTTTGATTTCTTTTCGGCATTCAAACGGGTGCAGCCAGACACTTTTTTGCGAAGAATAAAATCTTAATTCCTTTAACTTGCGCCTAAAGGCATTTCGCTTAACTTTATGCGTGTTAGGAATATCAAAAGCCACAACCCTGATTTTTCCATCCCATTTTCTAGGCTTTTCAATTTTTAACCCTAAAACTTGATGTCTTTTCATGGCTTTTATTCCTTTTTCAGTTGGCATAATCACAATATCATGCTGATTTTTTTCTACAATAATCAGCCCCTTCTTTTTCAGATAATAAAACGCATTATCAAATTTTTGCCTATTATTCGATCTGCATTTGGAATCCTTTAATAAAACTTTTGCCAGCCGGGTAAGAAAAAAAGGTGAAGTTGCGGCAATGGTAATTACGCCCGCCAAAATTAAACATCCTAATATTTTTCTTGAAGTATCTGCTTTCATGAATTTAGTATATCACACCTTTGGTAATAAGTGTGCGTACGCACTATTATTACTAATTAGGCGTTGCGAGATTTTATGCTTTGCAGAATGCCAAGACCAATAAAATTGCCGATTAGGCCAGAGCCCCCGTAGCTTATAAATGGCAAGTAAATTCCTACAACCGGAAGCATTGACAAATTCATGCCAATATTAATTACAAATTGGGCAATCAAAATAATTGCAAAACCCGAAGCAAAAAGCCGCGGAAAATTAGAGTGAGATTCAATAGCAATTTTTAAAACGCGCCACACCAAAAATCCGTAAACAAAAAATAATGCAAAAACGCCCAAAATTCCCCATTCTTCGGCTATTACGGAAAAAATAAAATCTGTGTGTGGTTCGGGCAAGAATCCGTACTGCACTTGGCTGCCCTTGCCCATTCCCTGCCCCAAAATTTGCCCGGATCCAATTGAAATTTTTGTCTGATTTTGGGACCACGAAGCCCCTAAATAATCATAAGGAAAAATAAAAGCGGTAATTCTTTGTTTTTGATAATCTTTAAGCAAAAAATTCCAAGCGGCTCCCGCAACAATTAAAAAGCAAAAAGAAAGAATTAAAAAATGGTTTATCTTAATTCCGGAAACCAGCAAAATTCCCAGCCATATAGAAAGCAAAACTGTTGTGCCCCCGAGGTCTGGCTTAATAAAAACCAGCAAGGCGGGCAAAAAAACATACAAGCCGGAAAAAATAATGTGGCGGAATTTATACATTTCAACGTGCCTTATTGAAAAATATTTTGCCAGCAAAACAACCAAAACAATTTTTGTGGGCTCAATCGGATCTAAACTTAAAAGACCAATTTTATACCAGCCTCTTGTGCCTCTGATTTCTGGCGCAAAAAAATGAAGCCCCAAAAGCATAGTCAGGCATATTCCGTAAAAAATTAAAATTAAATAAGAGTTATTCCGTAAAATTCTGTAATCAAAAAAACTCGCCGCAATCATCACTAAAAAACCGGCAGTAAAAAAAATAATTTGCTTTTCCAAGTTTGAAAAATTATTTTTAGCCAGGCCCGTACTATAAAGCGCAATAAAACCAAAACAAACCAGCAATGTTGCCGAGATTATTATTCCCCAATCAAGTTTTTTTAATTGACTTGTAACAACGCTCATTCCTGCTTCGTCATTGCGAGAAACGAAGTGACGAAGCAATCCAGAGAATATAGATTGCCGCGTCGCCTGCGGGCTCCTCGCAATGACGACTACTTTACCAAACTTAAAAATTCTTTTTCGTTTAAGATTTTTACGCCGAGTTTTTTTGCTTTTTCTGCTTTGCTCCCCGGCTCTAAACCTACCACAACATAACTTGTTTTTAAAGACACTGATTCAGAAACGTCTCCGCCCAATTCGCGAATTTTTGCTTTCGCCACATCGCGCGACAACGATTCTAATGTCCCCGTAAGCACAAAACTTTTTCCGGAGAATTTTTGGGATTTGGGATTTGGTTGGGCATTGGGTTTTGGATTTTGGATTTTAACTTTATTTTCCAATTTTTCCAAAAATCTAATGTTTTCTTTTTCGCCAAACCACTCATAAATAGACTTTGAAACAACCGGCCCAATATCTAAAATTTTCTCAAAATCTTCAAGTTTGGCATTTTTTATTTTTCTAATATTCAAAAAATATTCTGCCAAATCTCTAGCTGTTTCTTCGCCAATATTTCTAATTCCCAAAGCATAAATAAATCTTGGCAATGTTATTTCTTTTTTTTCTGCAATTGATTTTACTAAATTTTCAGCTGACTTTTCTGCAAAGCGCTCAAGCAAAGCCAAATCGCCCTCTTTTAAATCAAATAAATCAGCTGGATCTGAAACAAGCCCCTCGTCAAGCAATTTATCAATTATTTTGGGTCCCAAGCCGTCTATATTAAATGCTGCCCTTGAAACAAAATGATAAAAATTACGGCGCTGGCGGGCAAAACATTTTAAATTCGGGCATCTTAGCAAAACTTCTGTTTCCGATTTTTCCAATTTTGTTTGGCAGCTTGGACACTTTTCCGGCATTTTAAAACTTTTTTCTTTTCCTGTTCTTAATTCCGATAAAACTCTTATAATATCGGGGATTACGTCTCCTGCCCTGCCTACAATTACCGTGTCGCCAATTTTCAAACCCAATCTTTTTATTTCATCTTCGTTATGCAAAGTGGCGCGGGTAATTGTAATGCCCGTAACCTGCACCGGCTCTAAAATTGCAACTGGAGTCATGGCTCCCGTTCTGCCAACCTGAATTTTTACATCCAAAACTTTTGTTGTTGCTTCTGCCTGAGCGAACTTAAAAGCAATCGCTCCGCGCGGAGCCTTGCCAACAACTCCTAATTTCTCAAAAATTTTATTATTATTTACAACAACCACAATTCCATCAATTTCATAATCCAGCTTTTCCCTATTTTTCTGCCAATATCTGTGAAACTCAAAAACTTCTTTTAAATTTTGGCAATATTTATTATGCTGGTTAATTTTAAAACCCAAATCTTTTAAAATTTTATGAATTTGCTCATGCGTCTGTTGGTTAAAATCAGTTTTTAAATCGTATGCAAAAGAATCTAAATGGCGCGAGGCTGTAATTTTTGAATCTAATTGTCTAACAGATCCGGCCGCAATATTTCTTGGATTAGCATAAACCGCTGATCCCTTTTCTTTTTGTATTTTGTTTATTTTTTCAAATTCTTTTTTACTTATAAATACTTCACCTCGCGCCACCAATGTCATTGCGAGCGAGCGAAGCGAGCGTGGCAATCTATGGCCCATGCTTTCACTCTGGATTGCTTCGTCGGACTGCTGTCCTCCTCGCAATGACACCGAAGGTGAGATGCTTAGCGGGATTGCTTCAACTGTTTTTAAGTTTTGCGTAACGTCTTCGCCAATTGTTCCGTCTCCCCTTGTGGCGCCGGTTTTAAAAAATCCGTTCTCATAAATCAGTTCAATTGCCAGGCCGTCAATTTTTAATTCACAATAAAAATCTACTTCGTTTTTTTCATCAACTGTCAACAACTTCAAAATTCTATTTAGCCAATCTTGCATATCTTCTTTTGAAAAAGCGTCGTTAAAAGAAAGCATTCTTTGAGGATGCTTTATTTTTTTAAATTCCTTTAAAGGCTTGCCTCCCACCCGTTGCGTGGGCGAATCTTCGGTTATAAATTCGGGATATTTTTGCTCTAAATCAAAAAGTTCTTTTTTTAAAGAATCCAAAACCGCATCAGAAATTTCCTGCTTATCTAAAACATGGTATAAATGCCTATGATGATTGATAAGTTTTTTTAACTTCTCAATCCTATTTTTAATTTCTTGATTGTTCATTTTTATGGGCCTTTAATGCACCGGACAGAATATCCAACTCCCTGCCAATTAACGTCACGGTAAACTGTGGTATGGCCTGAGTCCAAACTTCTAAGATAAGCCTTGCCAGGAACAGCTTGCAAAGATGACCAAAAATATGCATAAATGTTTTCGCCATAAAAATAGTTCCCGGAAACAGGATGAATAGAGACGCTACGATAACCGGCGAGAAGGCCGTTAAAGCCAGAGGTATCTCCTGGTTTTAGTTTTGTTCCGGCAGGATTACAGTCATATCCAGTCCTGATTCCAACGCAAGTTTGTTTGGGTATGTTGTTCATTGCATACAAATTTTCCAAAGTATAAAATTCTGAATCTTTTGGAATACGCCAGCCTGCCGGGCAAATACCCTGAACTGTTTGCCCGGATAAACCGCACATCGCCTGATTCCACTGATATAAACCCCCGTATTTATTGTCGCAGTTCCCGTTGCTGTCCAAATAGCAGTATTTTTCAATTTCTGCTGCCGAAGGGCAATTTGTTCCCTGATTTATAGAACCATCTATACGTGTTCCAATATTCATATTTTTCGTCATCCAACATCGGCCTACAATTAATTTGGTTCCGTAAGACTGACCGTCTCTTGTATCAACCAAATTATCTCCGCAAACCCACGGCCTGACAAAAACAGATATCTCCCTGTTAATTGTTTTATTGCCCGAAGTTACTTCTACATAAGCAACATAATTTGCCGAAGACGTAAAAGCTGTTGAACACTGGCAAGACTGATTGGTATTATCACAATTCCCCCTGCAATCTCCCGTAAAAGCATAAGAATAGGTTCCAGTTCCACCTGAAGCTGATGCAATAAAATTGACATTTTGACCAATAGAAGCGGGATTGGGCGCAGCCGCTGCCGTAACAGTCAATTCCGGCAGCGGAGGCGCCTCTACTTGTTTGCCAAAAGTAATTTCAATCTTCCTTTTAACCGCGTCAGCTCCAATTGCATGCGTATAAGAACCGGTTGAATCAATGCGAAGCATAGAAAATATATTTTGCGGATCATCTACCGCCGACTCTTGTGAAACCACCGCCCTTACTTCATATTTTTTTCCGCCAGCCAGCGTAGAATTAAAATTAATTTCGCAATTTTCGCAAGTTAAAGAATCGCAACCAGCGGGATCATCGGCCGGTGGTGTAATTGATTTGCAGTCTGGATCTTTATTTGGATTATCAGAATTGCACATATAACAAATTCCGCGCTTGCCGTCCTCGGGTATTATTTTTCTGTCATAATAAAGAGTTTTTTCAATTCCGCTGTCAGCAATATAAAAAGCTACAACAGAATCTCCAATGTTTCTTATGACTTTTATTTGACTGTATAAAATTATGCTAATTGATAAAACCACTGCCAATATAATCATCATCATAAAAAAAACAATAATCAATGATACGCCCTTCTGGGAATTTTCAAATTTTAAATTTTTAAATTTTCCAATTTTCATTTATTTAAGTTCCGTTGTGAAACTGTTGTTTGAATTGTTCTTTCTTGCTCTTGATTATCGCTTGGAATTTTAACATTTAAAAGTATGGTTACTTTTGGCTGGACAGTGTCTTCGTTTGAAGCCCCGCACTTATTTGGCGGATCATTATGGCAGATACTTGAATCTGCAGAACCGTCAGACCCATTGATAGAAAACCTGATAAAATTTATTTTTAAATTTTTTGAAGTAAGCGGAACCGAAGGATCATTTCCTTTTTTTTCCCATAAAACTAAAGTTGAATCTTCTGGACTGGCAACATCTAAAAAGAATTCCTGACAGCCGGAGTTCGTAATTGCAGAATCAACTTCTGATTGATTTATAAATTTTATGCCCTTAAATAAACCTAGCGACTGGTCGTAGCGCGTAAGCAAATAAGAATATCCTTCATTTCCATTTAAACAATTTCCCGAATAATCTATGCTTGCCACTCGCAAAGCTTTTGACATATGTTCTTTAACATAACTTATTTGGCTTAAAACTTGCTGTTCGGCTAAAACTCTTTTTTGATGAGAAACAATAGAAATAAAAATAGTAATAGACGTTCCAATCACAAACAAAAATACAGCCATAACCACAATAAGTTCTATTAATGTAAACCCTTTGGATAATTTCATATTAGTACCAATTATATAACGTTTCTTCTGTTATAACACAATTAGATGCCGTGCATTCTCCATCGGCAACACCCGCGTTAATAATACTTGCCTTTTGCTTCCAAGAAACCTGTGTAATTACTTCAAAAAAATGAGCGTTTTCGCAATCATCGTTTTCACATTTTATAATAATTTTTCTTTTAAATTTTGTTTCTTTTGAATCTGGGTTGGCTGGATTGTAAGCATAAAAACCTTTGTCATTTAAATATAAATAATCTCCCGAACCTCCAAACATGCTTGTTGAGGAATAGTCGGCCTGGCACCCCTTATCTGCTGCGCAAATGTCCAAGCCGGCAGTCCATTTATAGCTGCAAGCGTCGGGGTCGGGGTCGGGGCAGGTGTCTATTTTTAGCCAATTATTATCTCTTATATTTCTGACAATTTCCATTCCTTCCTGCGCCAAATATGTTGCGGTAAGCTGATCTGCCGTATTAGAAGTTAAAATAAAAACCAGTGAAAAAGCGCTAAAAGTTCCTATAACTCCAATAGACAAAACAAAAATAGAAATTACCAACTCTATAATTGTAAAACCCTTATTTTTAAATTTTGAATTTTTCATTTTAAATTTTTACCGCACTTCTATCATTCCCGATTTATTTACAAAAACAGTTCTCTCTAAAGAATCGTCAGAATTTAATTTTAAAACAATTCCGATTCTGTCTGCATACTGGCAAAGATCTCCTTGGCACATATTGATTATATTGCTTATTTTTACAGTTGGGTTGGGCGGGCTAAAGTTTACGCTGGTAAAACCTGAGACAGGATTATCAATATTTTCAATGCGGTCTATATACAAGCTTTTGCTTTCTTCGCTAATATCAACTATTTCTATAATACAGTCTTCGCCTGAATCATCACTGCAAAACCCGGTTAAAAAATTGCCGTCAAATTCTTGATTGCCATCTATATCAGCATATATCAAATATTTTACCGCAGGCGAATTTTGAAGATTAAAATAAATGCCATACCCTTTAACTTTGTCTGTTATTTGAACTCCGGACAATCCCAAATCTTCGGTTTTTCTTATATCCTGGCCAAGTTTATAGGTTGCTCTTGAGAGCGCAAATTGCTTTTGAATTGTTGGAAAATCGGCAACCAAAATTACAGAAAAAATTCCAATTATAAAAATCACCACAATAATTTCAACCAAAGTTATGCCATTTTCAGTGTCATTGCGAGGCTTTTGCAAAAGCCGAAGCAATATAGAGTATGTGTGCGAATTCTGGATTGCCACGTCGCCCTTACAGGATCTTCGACCTGCGGGCTCCTCGCAATGACGATACGCGTAATTCATATTTTAAATATATTTAAATACCAGCTGATTATTACGCTTCCCCAAAATAAAGCCATAAATGTTCCTAAAATTAAAAATGGGCCGAAAGGTATTTCACTTTTCAGGCCTTTTCTGTCTAAAATCATTAATATTATTCCTATTATAGCTCCGAAAAAGAATGCCAAAAATAAAGCAACTAAAACATTGGAAACCCCAAGCAAAAGCCCCATTAAAACAGCCAATTTTACATCGCCAAAACCCATCCAACGCCCACGGGAAACCAGCCAAATTATAAAAAAGAAGCCAGCCGAAATAATAACTGCCAAGACTGTCATTCCCGCGAAAGCGGGAATCCAGAAACTCTCAAACAAGCGATATAAAAAAGTTATGATAATAGCAGGTAATAAAACCTTGTCAGGAATTAAATAATGTTTTAAATCATAAATAAAAATGATTACCAGTGAGCTTGCAACATAAAACATAAATACTAAGTAAGCTGTCATTGCGAGGAGCGAAGCGACGTGGCAATCCAGAAGTTTTGTACATATACTCTGGATCGCCACGCCTTGCTGTGGCAAGGCTCGCGATGACATCAAAAAAATTATCAAAAATAAAATTCCGGCGGCAATTTCCACCAGCGGATATTGCCAAGATATTTTTTTATGGCAATAACGGCATTTTCCGCGTAAATACAAAAAACTAAAAACAGGAATTAAATCTTTCCAGATTAAAGTGTGCTTGCAATGCGGGCAAAATGATCTTCCGGTTAATTTCTTTTTTTGCTCAAGCCTGTAAATTGCGCAATTTAAAAAACTGCCAATACTAATTCCAAGCAAAAAAACAAAAACATTTAAAACAATAAAAATATAATCCATTTTTATTTTATTTTACCATTTTATTTTGTAACAAAAAAGCTCTGTTTTTCCCCAGAGCTTTTTTGATTTTAAATACTTTCTACTTTACGGACATGTAAGGCTACCAGTAGCAGTACAAGCAGCGAGACAGCTAGTACTTGTTTCTATCAACTTGTTTGTGTCTATACAGATATATTTACTAGGATCAGCCAGCTCCTGCACACAAGCGCAAAACTTGTCTTTTGTTGCGCTGGCAGAATTACTAGCGCATACAGCTAAGCCCGTTCCGTTTTGAAGCTTTTTAACTCCTTCATCCCACGCTTCAGTACCATGTTCGGGAGTTGGAGGAGTTCCACTCGGGTTAGCTGCGACATAATCGCACGGATCGGAATAAGTAAAAGAAAGGCCTGTTCCGGTTGTAGCATTTGAAATAACATCTGTTTGCACTGTATGCATATTTTCTTTTAGTGAAGCGTCTTGGCTTTTCTTAATATATCCGGAAATTCCAATAAGAACAATTGCAGCCAAAATTGCAATAATAGCAATAACCACAACCAATTCAATTATTGTAAAACCCTTGGCCGTAAGGCCTTTAAATTTATTCATATAATTAAGAATTATTTACAAGTATAATTCTCAGATCCAGCAGTACTATCGCAGGTGTCAACAGCAGTAGGAACTCCAGCATATCCGGTACTATCAACACACCAAAAACTTCCGTCATTAAGGGTTATTGTGGCACAGAAAGCTGAAGCGCTTTCAGCCGCGTCTAATCCGGTGCCACCGGCATCAGTAGCGGCGCCCGATGGATTTAAATATTTATTATCTAATTTATAGCCCACATACGTGGTTGGAGTTTGCTCATCAAAATACACGGCGGAGTTTGCCATTATAGTGCTCATATCTCCCTTAATGGCTGAATCTCTTCCTTTTGCAATGTACTGCGTTACGTTAACCAACACAATGGCCGCCAAAACTGCGATAATTGCAATAACAACGATTAATTCAATAATTGTAAAACCTTTTTGTTTATTCATTTGATTTAAGTTAATTTATTTTTTAATTTTTAATTTATTTGTTAAGTTTACCTGGTCAAATAATTTCGCTCCGCGAAATTAGCCCCTTGGGCTATTTGACCGGGTGAATTTTAAGGATTTCGACCTTTGCCCTTTAAATATATTGGGATTATTTATTTATTTTACAAAATATATAAAAGCTATGCAATAGCCTGCCTGTGGATAACTCGAAGCTTCGCATAGGCGAAGCTGAGACACTGAGCCTCAAGGGCGAAGTGCCGGGCAATTTTCAATTTCTACACTGCGTTATACTGCTTTTACAATCTGCGCTGTTTATATCTGTTTTTACTCCTCTGCTGTCAACGCAAAAAGCCAAATTTTTATCTGTAAATTTTTGGCCGCAGGCCGCCCAAGCTTGGCTTTCAGCGTAGCAACAAATTCCCGCAGGATTTTTTGATTCATCATAACAATTCCCGGCAGGATTTTTAGGCATTTGCGAAATTGCGTTTTTAACAACGCTGGTTTTTATTGGGTCGCAAAAATCTTGATAGCTATTATTATTTCCGTTGTAATAAACTTCGCCGGCCGGAACTAAAACAGCCAAGTTTCCCGCCACATTTGAATCTTTGCCTTTGTTTATATACTGCGTAACGCTAAACAAAATAATCCCTGACAAAACAGCGATAATAGCCATTGTAACTATAAGTTCTATAAGTGTAAATCCTTTTTGCATATTTTTTATCTTATTTTATTTGTCATCCCCGACTTGATCGGGGATCCATGGTGCTTTTATTTTAATCTGGATTCCCGCTTTCGCGGGAATGACACTACGAGATTAAATTATCATTTAAATAGTTCCAAGAGCGCCGTAAATTGGCGCTAAAATTGAAATTGCCAAAAACGCCACAATTACTCCCAAAAAAATTATAAGCGCTGGCTCTAAAAGCGCGGTAAAAGTTTCAACCGCCCTTTTTACTTCTTTTTCGTAAAAATTTACAATTTCCATTAAGTTTTTATCAAGCCTGCCCGTGTCCTCGCCAACCTGCACCATTTGCACCACAAACGAGGGCACATAATTAGGATATCTTACTAAAGCCGAGCTTATTTTTTCTCCTCCCGAAACTCTTTCTTCTGTTTCTGCCAGAATTTCTTTGTAAACAAAATTATCTACTGTATCGCGGGTAATTTTTAACGCCTTATTTATTGAAAGTCCTGCGCTTATTAAAGTTGAAATATTTTCGGCAAACCGTATAAGAAAAATTTTCTTCATAAAATTTCCAAAAAACGGAGTTTTCAAAGAAATTTCGTCATACCTTTTTTTGCCTTCCTTAGTTGTGAAATAATACGCAATAAATAAAACCAGTAAAAAAAATCCTATCATTACAATCCAGCCAAAATTTGCCAAAAATCCGTAAAAATTAATCATTAATTGGGTAAAAAATGGAATTTTTCCAGGAGTTTGCTCCAGCAAATCAACCAGCCGCGGCATAACAAAAAATATAACCAGCAAAATTACAAAAAATAAAATTGCTATGACAAATATTGGGTAAATCATTGCTCCTTTTATATGCGAGCTTATGTCGTGCTCTCTTTCAAGGTGGTCTGACAAATAAAAAAGCGCTTCTGAAATTTTTCCCGATGCTTCGCCGGTTTTTACCAAGCTAACATAAAAAATATTAAAAATTTCAGGAAAAGTCGCAAAGGCCTCAGAAAGAGGATTTCCTTCTTCAACTAATTGTGAAATTTTTAGAATTTTTTCTTTAAAAACCGGATTTTTTGTCTGCGCTGCCAAACTTTTTAAGCTTTGCGTAATCGGAATGCGGGATTGTATCATTACCGCCATTTGGCGTGAAAATATTGCCAAATCTTTTTTTGAAACCTTATTTAGAAAACTTATATTTTCAGTACGCAAAATTAAAGGAGTTTGTTCTTTTATTGAAGTAACAAAAATATTATATTTTTGCAAAAGCATAGCCGCGGCTTCTTTTGTGGAAGCCTCAACTGCGCCTGTTTCCAATTTGCCCTCTTTTGATCTTGCTTGATAAATATATTTCAAACTATTCTGTCATTGCGAGGAGCCCGCAGGTCGAAGATCCTGTAAGGGCGACGTGGCAATCTATAACTCCAGATTGCTTCGTCACTTCGTTCCTCGCAATGACGCTAAATAAAAATTACTTCAGCAGGTTTCTAACTTCTGACGGATCCATGGCGTAATCTGTTGCGTTTTTCAGAGACACTTCTTTTTTTCTTACCAAATCAACCATTGCCCTGCTGGAAGAAATCATCCCCTCTTTTGCCGAAGTTTCAATGACAGCGGGAATTTCGTGTATTTTATTTTCCCTGATTAAAGTTGAAACCGCATTATTGCAAATTAAAACTTCGCAAACAGGCACAAACCCGCCTTTTATTCTTGGAATAAGCCTTTGGGAAATTATTCCCAAAAGAGATCCTGACAGCTGAAACCTAATTTGCCCCTGCTGGTCGCCGGGGAAAACATCAACAATTCTATGAATTGTCTGGGCCGCCGAATTTGTGTGCAAAGTTGCGAAAACCAAATGCCCTGTTTCAGCCGCGGTAATTGTGGTGGAGATTGTTTCCAAATCTCGCATTTCTCCAACCATAATTACATCGGGGTTTTGCCTAAGACTGGCTCTTAAAGCATTATCAAAATTCAAGGTATCAATTGCAACTTCACGCTGGTCAATAATTGCCTTATCAACAGGATAAGTATATTCAATAGGGTCTTCAACAGTAATTATGTGAACTGCTCTTGTGCGGTTTATTTCATCTAACATTGCGGCCAAAGTTGTAGATTTTCCCTGGCTTGTGGCTCCGGTAACCAAAATTAATCCTTGCGGGCGGCTGGAAAAATCATGTAAAATTGGCGGCAGGCCCAGTTCTTCAATTGTCCGGATTTTTGAAGGGATAAAACGCAAAGCCAAGCTAATTGTGCCTCTCTGGAAAAAAATATTTACTCTAAACCTGCCCTTGTCTTCGTGCTGGTAAGAAAAATCCGCTTCTTTTTCTTCCATAAGTTTTTTCCGCTGGGCTTCAGACATTATTGAAAAAGCTATTCCCTGGGAATCTTCTGGTATAATTATTTTTTCCTGCACAAGCGGAACCAGCTGGCCGGTAATTCTTATATTTGGCGCGTGGCCCACAGAAATATCCAAATCCGAAGCCTCTTCCCTAACAACTAAATCCAAAAGTTTTTTTAGATACTGTAAATAATCCATAACTTTTGCTTTGCAAAAGAAATTCGAATTTCGAATTTCGAATTTCGAAACGTCTTAAATTTGTTTCGGATTTCGAATTTCGTGCTTCGGATTTCGTTAAATATTATCTTTCTTCGGTTGTTGCCCTTGCCACCTCTTCAATTGTGGTTTGGCCTCTCAAAACTTTTAATATGCCTTCTTGCTCCATTGTCAGCATTCCCTGTTTTTGGGCTGCTTTATAAATTAAACTTTCCAAAGGATTTTTTTGGATTAATTCTGCCAATTCGTCTGACATTGACAAAACTTCAAAAAGACCTGCCCTGCCCGAATAACCTGTAAAACCGCAAATTTCGCATCCTTTTGCCTCATATATATAGAAGGGATCAGGTATTTCTACTCCGCTTTTTGCGTGCGCGGGCATAGATTTTACTTTTCCTGTAATATAATTTTTTACTTTCTCCGATGGCCGAATTTTAATTTTGCACCGAGAGCACAAAACTCTAATAAGCCTCTGGGAAATTATAATTTTTAAAGTTGAAGGAATTAAAAACGGCCTTACCCCCATATCCATTAACCTTGGAACCACTCCAACGGAAGAATTGGTGTGCAAAGTAGACAAAACAATGTGGCCGGTTAAAGCGGCATTTACAACCAGATTTGCTGTTTCTTCGTCCCTGATTTCTCCAATCATAATAATGTTAGGATCTTGCCTTAAAATTTGCCTTAAACCATGCGCAAAAGTATACCCGATTTCGGTTTTTACTTGCGACTGATTAATGCCCGAAATAGAATATTCAATTGGATCTTCAACCGTAACAATGTTTACCGAATCTTGGTTTAAAATGCGCAAAATTGCATATTGAGTGGTTGTTTTTCCAGATCCCGTTGGCCCGGTAAATAAAATCATTCCGTAAGGTTTTTTTATTGCGGCTTTTACAACTTCCAAATTTCTTCCTTCAAGCCCCAAATCTTCAAAAGATCTTTTTCCGGTGGAAGGGTCTAAAACCCTTATTTCAACTTTTTCTCCGTAAAGAGCCGGAAATGTAGAAACCCTAAAATCAACATCTCCATTATTAATTTTTATAGAAAATCTACCGTCTTGCGGAAGCCTGTTTTCATCAATTTTCAACCCGGAAAGAATTTTAATTCTGGCAACAATAGCCGGATGCACGTTTAACGGCAAAAACAAGCTTGGATGTAAAATCCCGTTCAGCCTAAACCTTACGTTTAATTTTTCCCTGCCCGGCTCAATGTGAATGTCGGAAGCATTTCCCTCAATTGCGTGCCGCAATATCACCAAAACCATTTTGATAATCGGGGCGTCTTCGGCTATTGATTCGGTTGATAATTTTTTCCCAAAAACATCTGTCCCCTTTTCTTTATTAAGCGCTTCCAAAGCTTTTTTTGTTTCAGCTGAAATGTTTCTGCGCTGTTTTAGGAGATTTACTAAAATACCCGGAGTTATTAAATAAACCTGATAAGTAAAATTTTCTTGGTTTGCCAAAAAACGCAAAGCATTTTGGGCTGAAATATTTTCTGGGTAAACCATGCCAATTTGCAAAGAATTACCTGTTTTGGCAATCGGCATCATTTTGTAATTTACAGCGGCTTCTTCGGGCATTAGTTCTAAAACATCGGAAGAAACATCTTCTGCTTTTACATTTTTTAAAGGAACGCCCGACACTTTGCTTTTTAGTTCAAAAAGAGAAATTTCTGAAACAATCTTTTTTTCCAAAATTAACTCTTCTTCCGGCTTGCCGGTTTTTCCTATTTCAGCCTGCAACTCGTTTCTCATTTTCTCATCTATAACTGCATTTGCGAATAACTCTTGAATTAGTTTCATTTTATTCCGCTGTATTAATGGCTTGTTGATAATAAGGCAAAAAAGGATTCTCTCTGCCTATTTTAACTTCTTTTATTTCAATTGGCGCAATACCCATTTCAGTTAAAATTATTCTTGCCTGTTCTTCCGAAACCGCCGATATAAACCCTGTTTCTGTTTTTTTGTCTCCTGCAATAAATTTATAGCTATATTGCGTTTCCATTTCTGTAAAAGCCTGGAGATTTTTGAATTGCTCCGATTCAAAAACCGACATATCAATATTGACTTTTGGCTTGTTAAAAACCAAAACCTGCGAAACTTTTTTTGGCTGAGCCAAAAATACAGCAAAAGAAACAACGGCCAAAAATAACAAAAACACAATTGTAATTCCCATTAAAAACATTTTCTGCCTTGATTTTGGCGATATAAATACTACTGACATTTTGAAATTTTAAATTAGTATGAGTGTGTTTTAATTTGCAAATTAAAATTTGATATTTGCTGGGTTTGAAATTGAGATTGGCCGGGCGCAGCTTGGGTTGACGATGACGATCCAAAAGAAATGTTCGTAATTTCAAAAAGCCGCGATGATTTTTCTAAAGAAAGCATAAAATTCCCCAACGAAAAATAATCTCCCAATAGATCCAGCGAAAAACTTATTTCTTTAACGCTCCCTTCGTTTTCTTTTAAATTACTTACAGATGATTTTGACAAAAATAAATCTTTAACTATTATGCCATTTTCTGCCGCTGTTTTTTGAAAATAATAAACTAATTGCCCAAGCTCGGGGGATGCGGGTAAGGCATTATCAATTTTAGCAATGTCGTCTTCGCGCGCCCGCAAATCCGCATATGCTTTTGTAATTGCCGCATAATAATCGTATTTTGCGTTAAACTCGGCTTTTTTTATGCCAAGATCTGACTGCAAACTTTTAAATACGCGGTATTCCGGCGCTACCCCAAAAAACACTACCAGCAAGATAATGAAAATAATTAAAGCAATCGCAATAGGCCTGTCAATTATCATATATTAACAGATGTGTTTATTTTTTGTTTCTTCATTCTTTTCCAAGCAAAGAAAATTATTACGGCAGCCGCAGCAATAATCATAATAATCAAAATAATTTCAATCAAAATGCTAAATTTTGGCTTGCTTGCTTTATTAATGGTTTCTGGCAATTCTGCAACAACTGTATTGTCTGCTAAAATTTCCTGTTCTTGTTGAATTAATTTTTCTTCTGGCAGAGCAGGAGCAGGGGTCGGATTTAAAACTCCCGCCATATCAGAAAGATAGCTGAATATATTTTGGTCTAAAGCAAGGTTTAAATTAAAACTGACTCTGGCAGAATCTCCCAAAGAAGAACTTAAAGAGCCTACGCTTTTTATATATTTATTTTTTTCGAAAACAGCAACTTGCCTTGAAAGCGCGTCCATATTTTCAGATTCACCAGAAAGCTGTACTGCATTGTTTTTTTCATCCAAACTAAATTGCTTAAACCATATATTTGGCATTGTCTGTATTTGCATAAAGGCCAAAACATTTGAAGCAAACTCGTGGTTTTTAAACAATATTGTAAAGTCTCCAATTTTATTTTCATAAGAAACAACTTCTTTTTCATATTCTTTTTGCTGGGGGGTGCCCACTGTTTCCAAGGCTGCTGTTTCTTTTTTTATTTCCGCCCTCTGAAAATTATTTTTAATAAGAAAAATAATATAACAAAATACTGCAGCTATCAGCAAAGATATTACAAAATAGGAAATAACGTCCATCCACCAAAATTTTTTGGTTCTAAGTTGGAATATTACAGAAAAATCCATCTAATTATTTTATTATACACCAAAATAATTTATTACGCATTATGTTTCCAATCCTCCTAACGCCGCTCCTGTAGCCGCAGAAAAACTTGGCGCTATTTTTTCTAAACTCTTTCCTAAAATCGGCGGATACAGCAAATCGGCAAAACAATTGGGAATTTCAATATTCTTTTTAAAAACTTCTCCAAAATATTCGCGAAGCCCCGGCAAGCCCGATGTTCCGCCCGTCAAATAAATTGCGCCGGCTTCTTTGCCTTCCTGCTGGTAAAAATCTGCCAATATTTTTTTAATTTCAACTATCAAAGGTTCAATTAACAAATACAGCGTTTTTGAAATTTCTTCTTTTCTGGAAGTCAGGCCTTCATTGTTTTTTAATTCATCTGCTTCAGAATGCCCCAAACCCAATGCCGAAGCCAAGCTAAAAGTTAGCTGGCTTCCGGCAAAATTAATGCTGTAGCTTTTTATCAAGTTTTTCCTGTCAATTATATTTATGGTTGTGCTTTGAACTCCGATATCAACCAAGCATATGCAGTTTTTATTTTCTTTGGCAAAAGATCTTGCAAGCGCCAAAGCTTCGGCTTCCACAGCGTAAAGTTCTAAGCCCGCCATTTGAGCAACCGCCTGATAATCTTGCACAGTCTGGTTGGGAATGGCAACTAAAAATATTTTCAAGGCAGACTGTTTGTCGCCGGGAGTTCCGCCAATTAATTTCCAGTCTAAAGTTGTTTCTGTTACCGGCAAAGGAATAAATTGGGAAGCATTATAATAAACAGCTTCCGGTAATTCTGCTTTTGTCATTGGAGGCAATTCAAAAGAAGTGCAAAAAGTAGAAAAATCCGGCACTGAAAATATTACTGCCTTAGTTTTTATTCTTGCTTCGTCTAAAACAGCTCGTACAGCCCTTGAAACAAAATAGTTTGACAGCAAATAACTGCCTTTTTCAATATTTCTGAAAGGCTCTTTGTAAAGCGAAAAAGATTTTATTTCTCCGTAATTTTCCAAAGTTTTTCCCTGCCCCCAGCGGGACAATTCAACAATTTTAATTGATGCTGTGCCGATATCAATTCCTACCATTTTTTTAGGAAAAAACATCTTGCCCGGATTGGCAAAAATATTCAATTTTTCCATATTAAAATTATCCAAGAAATTTGGACTCATATATTATTCTATTATATACTTAAACAAATAAAACAACACTGTGGATAACTCATCCCGCCATGTCATTGCGAGCGAGCGCGGCAATCCAGAGTTATAGATTGCCATGTCGCCCTTGCAGGATCTTCGACCTGCTGGCTCCTCGCAATGACAGCTAAAAATTATGAAACAATTTTTACTTGATTTATTATTTCCTAAGTTTTGCCTTGGCTGTAAACGTGAAGGCTCATATTTATGCGAAGATTGCCGGTCGCTTTTAGATATCACTCAATTCTATTACTGCCTTTGCAGCCGAAACCACCAGACAATTCCGCCAAATGAAAAATATGGAAAATGCAGCCGGTGTCAAAATAAAAAACTTTCCGGTCTTTATTTTGCGCTTCCCTACAAAGAGGGGCATATTACAAAAAAATTAATTTACAAATTTAAATATAAGCCGTATTTAAAAGATTTGGCAAAAACTTTGGCGGGAATTTTAATTGAGCATTTTATAATTACACAAAAAAATACAGACGCAATTTGGAAAAACTCGGTTTTAGTTCCTGTTCCTTTAGACAAAAAGAAAATAAAAATCCGCGGTTACAACCAGTCAGAAGAGTTGGCAAAAGAATTATCAAAAGTCTTGCAAGTTCCGATAATTTCAGATGTTTTGATAAAAACAAAAATTACATCCCCGCAAATGGAATTAAAAAAAGAAGCGCGCGAAAAAAATCTCCTCGGCGCCTTTGCAGTTTCCGATTCCAGTGTCATTGCGAGCGAAGTTCGCCCTTTGGGCGACGAGCGTGGCAATCCAGAGTCAATAAAAAACAAAAAAATATTTTTAGTTGATGATGTTTACACAACCGGCTGCACAATGGAAGAATGCGCCCGCGTCTTGCGGGACGCGGGCGCCAAATCAGTTTGGGGAATTGCCATTGCCCGCGAAGGATAGCAAAACACCTCAACCTGTTGAGGTGTTTTTACTTCCTCGCTTTCTCGCTAATCAGCTTGATTGCCTGTTTAATAAGGCTGATTAGCTTTTGCATAATTTGGTTGATTTGGTCTTCTTTACTGCTAGGCAAGGCTCCTCCGCATCCTGTGGTGGTAAAAGTGTTGTCTTCGCCAATTGTTTCGTTTGAGACCGAATCTGTGGAACGCACGCGGTAGTGGTAATGGAGACAAGACGATAAACCTGTGAGCGAAACCGAGTGGCTGGTGACTCTTGTGCTTGTATCTGTTTCTGTTGTTGAAGTTCCATAGCTTGAGGTTGTTCCGTAGTCAACTTTAGATGAACCGGCTTCGTTGGTGGTCCAGGTAATGGTGGCTGTTGAATCGGTGGCAATAGATGAGACATCTGAAACAGTTGGGGCAGTGGTGTCTACTGCGTAGGTGGTGGTAACTTCGCTGGAATATTCTGTTCCATCGTAGGTTCGGCAGTAGACTGTTCTTGTGGTGTTTCCGGTGGTTACTGCGTAACTGCAGGTCATTGATGAATACGGGGTTGCGTAGCTGGTGTTGGCTTCTGTGCATAGTGTGTTTGCCGAGGTTGGAGCTTGGCCTCCGGCTGTTCCGGTTTCATTGCAGTAGTAATACAAAGCGTCTGAGTCATCGTCTGCCTGGCCTGTTGGGGTTATTGTGAGAGCGCTTCCGCCTTGGATGGGGTTGGGCGAGGTTGCTACGCTGGTGAGGGCCGGGGCGGTGTTGGGGGGAGAAAACGGAAGGTCGTTAAGACAGCGGACTGAAAGACCATAAGTCTTAGCCTGACTATGGCGTCTGACCGTGGAATAACTGGAAAGGAAGGTGCGGTACCAAGCATTAGAATCGGACTGAACCGACGACCAGAAAAAACCGCGGTTGCCCTCAAAATTAAATCCCCCCCCTAATTCGTAGAGGCCACCAAAAAGGACATTAAAGCCGGATGTTCCACCTGATTTTAGTTTTGTGCCGGCAGTTGAGCAATCGTATACTCCGTTTCTGTTGGCGTCGCAGGTTTGACCAGCATCTTTTAAATAATTTTCAAGAGTGTATTGTTCTGTGTCTGTTGGCAAATGCCAGCCCGTCGGGCAAATACCTGTGGCGCCTTCTGTGGTTGAACCGCACATTGCTTGGTCCCAATTGTAGAGGCCGCCGTAGGTGGTGCAGTCTCCCTCGCCGTTTAAATAACAATATTTTTCTATAGCTGCTGCAGATGGGCAGTCGGTGCCCTGGAGCGTTGCAACGGAAGTAAAAGTTCCCACGTTCAAGTTAGCCGCCATCCAGCATTGGGTGTCAATTTGCACAGTTGGATATTCTTTGCTGTCGCGTGAATCTATGAGAGTGTCTCCGCAAGCCCACGGATCCACAATGTAATCAATCTCCACCCCCTGTTTAACCCCGCGGGTTAAACACTCGCCTGAACAGGCTATTTTTAAATCAAAGACATCTG
>MHPJ01000004.1 GCA_001822065.1 Candidatus Staskawiczbacteria bacterium RIFOXYB1_FULL_37_44
AAACTACCACGAATTTCGGTGTCTTTTTATATGATTTAACCAGTGTTGCTATGGTGTCATTTTAGATGATTTGATGCGTAGTATTGACAGAAATAGGCTTACTATGCTAAGGTTATTCATTAATTAATTAATTACAATTATGAACAAAAAAACTACGTTAATCATTGCAAGCGTTTTTTTAATAATAGCTTTTGTTTTTCTTTACGCATCATGGACAAAACCTGCTAAGACCGAGGCCGCGATAAGCGACGCTACGTTTTCATTGGACGTGACATATTTTGCAAACTATACTCCACCCCACTCGGGTAAGCCTTCCAACATGTCAGACAACATATACGTTGGGACAGCAATTAGCCCCTTTGCCAAAACCCATGCAGTGATCCCGTTGACCGCAAACGGCCTGCCAATAATTGACATTGATTCAACAGACAATGTTCCCGGCCTGCACATTACAAGAAAACAGGGCTATGTGGAAATCACTGCTTACGGTTTTAATCCTAGATATGCAAGAGAAGAAGTAAAAGCTAATTTTAATTTCACCAACGCCACCCTGTTGAAAGCTGAAAACAACACTCTTCACCCTTATGAAAAACAAGGCAACGGCACTTGCGGTATTGTAATTGGCCGTCCAAAATTAAACAAGGGCGACGATCAAATCAGAACAAGCGTTCAGAATTCGGGATCTCTTTGCAGTACTACCAGTATAGATGCAGATACAGTAAGAATTTTTTATAGCGTCAACGCAAATCTTGTTCCTCAACCAGAATGTTCATCAAACACTCAATGCGGAACTGATGGCGCTGTAACTGGTTTGTTTTGCAAAACTGATGGAAATGTTTACCAAACCAACAGAATCTTCACATGCACGAACCCTGGTACATCTAATTCAACATGCACGCATACAGACACAGACCAACAAAAGCAAATTTGTTCTTCAACTCAAACCTGCCAAAGCGGAACTTGTCAAAATAACAGCACAAACACTAACGGCAACACTAATTCAAATAATAACAACAACATAAACGGCAACGATAACAATAATATCAACGGAAATAATAATATTATTGATACAAACAGCAATAATAACACCACAAACACAAACAGTTATATTTATAATAATGCCGACAGTAACAGTAATAATGGTTACATTTACCACAGTTATCAACGATGCGTGAGTAATTATTTGTACTGGTACGATTCAAACAACAATCAGCAAGATTCGCAATATTGCCAATATGGCTGCAGCAATAATTATTGCCTGAATTATAATAACAATAATTACAATAATTACAATAATTTATCCGTAACCGAAACTGTAAAAAACCTTACAACAGGCTCGAATTTTGCCAACTCAATTTATGCCAGTCCTTCAGATATGCTAATGTTTATGATAACACTTCGGGCAGTAGGGCAAAGCGCGCAAAATGTTACTGTTAGAGATTATCTTCCTTCAAACTTAATTTATAACGACCAGCTGGTAGTTTCAGGAAACAATAATTATAGCAATTACTATGGAAATATTTCCTCGGGCATAAATCTTAACACGATAAATGCGGAACAAACAGTTACAATAACTTATCGGGCGCAAGTTGCAGGAGCTTCAAATTTTTCTTATGGAACTACAACCTTAAATAATAATGTTTCCGTAACAAGTTCTAATGCAAACTATGTGCCAGTAAATAATGCGTCAGTTTTAGTAACAAGGTCTGCGGTTTATGGAGCAAGTTATATTGCAACCGGCCTAACAAATAACTTTTGGGTTGATTCATTTTTCTTGCCGCTATTATTAACCTTAATTCTCTTTTGGTTGTGGAAATCAGGAATGTTTATTGGAGCTGAAAAATGGCTAAGCAATAAAAATAAAATGTGGCGCAAATATAAAGCGGAAAAAGAGCTCGCGAATCGAATTACTTTAATCCGGCAATCCGAAATGGCCTAAAATAATTTAAAACAAAACGCTTCAGACATGTCTGAAGCGTTTTAGTATATATTTATTTCCGACCCTCTAACGCGTTTTCGAGCGTTTCTTCATCGGCGTATTCAAGTTCTCCGCCAACCGGAATTCCTTTTGCCAGGTGAGTAATTCTTTGCTGCGGCTCATGGCCTTCGGCTTTTAAATTTTTAATGATTTGTTCGACTAAGATAGAAGTTGCGCGGCCCTCCGGGGTTGGGTTTAAGGCAATAATAATTTCTGAAAATTTGGTTTCAGCAATTCTTTTTTTTAGCTGTTCAACTCTTAAAAGCGTTCCTCCAAGAATAAAATACAGGCCGTTATATTTTCTTGTATTTTCAAGCGACAACAAGTCGCTTTCTTTCTCAACTATGCAAAGCAAATTTTTATTCCGTGATTGGTTTTGGCAAATCGGGCAAATTAAATTATTTCCCTCAAACGGATTAAAACACATTTGGCATAATTTAATTTTATTTTTTAATTCTAAAATTGCGTTTATTAATTCGTCGGTTTTTTCTTTTGGCAATTTCAAAATATAGTAAACAAATCGCATAGCTGTCCTTTGGCCGACAGTAGGGAAGTCCCTGAAAATATTTTTTAATTTTTCAATTGAATCCATATTTTTATCCCATCGCCCCATCAGAGGTGTATTCGTTTTTATCTAAATTTCTAAAACTGACGCGGTTTTCGTCAAAGTATAGGTCAACTCCGCCGGTTGGGCCGTTTCTGTGTTTTTCAATCATAACTTTTGCAATATTTTTGCTTAAAGAATTTTCATTATATTTATCCTCTCTGTAAATCATTAAAACCACATCGGCGTCCTGTTCAATAGCTCCAGATTCGCGCAAATCCGCCAGGCGCGGAATTTGCGGAACACGCGCTTCAACAGCGCGGGAAAGCTGGCTAAGCACAAGCACGGGCACATTTAATTCTTTTGCCAGCATTTTTAGCGCCCTGGAATTTTCTGTAACTTGTTGTACCGATGACTGGAATTTATTCATCGGATCCATTAATTGCAAGTAATCAATAACAATAAGAGACAAGCCCTTGTTTGCCTGAAGCCTGCGGGCCATCGCGCGCATTTGCAAAATATTTACAGAACCCGCGTCATCAATATACAAAGGCGCATCTGATAAGCTTCCCATTGCATGCTGCAGCCTTGAATAATCGTCTTGCGCAAGCCTGCCGTTTCTTAAATTCCATAAATTTATATTTGCCAAGCTTGCAAGCAAACGGTCGGCAAGCTGGTCTTTTGACATTTCCAGAGAAAAAAGCCCGACGGGTTTGTTTTCCAAAACAGCCACGTTTCTGGCAATATCCAAAGCCAGAGAAGTTTTTCCCATACTGGGCCTTGCCGCCAAAATTACAAGGTCTGATTTTTGCAAACCTCCCAAAATTTTATCTAAATCTGTAAAACCTGTCGGCACTCCGCGCATTTTTCCTGCATATTTTGAAAGTTCGTCTAGTCTTTCAAAAGTATCGGCTAAAATATCTTTAATTGGCAAAAATTGCTGGGTAAGCGAACGCTGGCCAATTCCAAAAACTGTTTTTTCAGCCTTGTCCAATAAAACATCAACTTCTTCGGCCTCGTTAAATGCGGATAAGCCAATTTCTTCTGAAGCGGAGATTAAATCCCTTAAAATCTTTTTTTGCCTTACAATTTTAGCGTAATTTGAAACGTGAGTTGCGGTTGGGACTGTATTTATTAAAGAAGTTAAATATGCAGAACCTCCAATATTTTCCAACTTATTCCTTTCTTTTAATCTAGCTGAAACTGACAAAATATCAATCGGGTCTGACTTTTCATAAAGCTCGGCCATTGTTTGGTAAATATCCTGGTGCCCGCCTTTATAAAAATCTTCAGCTTTTATAAAATCAACAACTTTAACAATTGCGTCTTTATCCAGCATCAAACATCCCAGCAGGCATTGTTCTGCTTCTGTATTTTGCGGAGGCAATTTATCGGGCAAATTATTCACCATAATTTTTTAGCATGTTTTATGGTTTAGTTTAGCAAAACCGGAAAAGCGTAGCAAGTATTGACAATACATATAGATATGCTAATATGTTGTTAGGGATGATGTTCTGTTTGCAAGTGCTGAATTGCTGATGCTCCGTGCTTCTGCCGTTCTGCAATTTCTGACTTTCCGATGCTCCGATGCTCCGATGCTCCGATGCTCTTGCAACTCTGCTGCTCTGCTGTGTTTTTGCGCAGACATCACTCAATGGGCTATCTATTGTTATAGATAGCCCGCTTTTTTTATAAAAAATATCTTGTATTTAGTAAAGCTTTACAAATCACAAGACAATAAAAAAGGCGGATCAGATGGTGGAAATGCCCGCTTTACATTTTACATTTGCCTTACAACGGGACCGGAGTCGGAATCTTGCACTGTAAAGCCATGCCTTTCAATTTCTGCGCGAAGCTGGTCGGATTTTTGCCAGTTTTGCTGTTTGCGGAATTTTTCGCGCTCGCTTGCCAGTTTTTTTATTTGAGAGGGGATTGATGCGGTAACTTTTTTGAAATTTATAATTCCAAAAATTTTATTTATTTCCTCAAAAAAACTATGAATATTTTTCGCGTCTTCTTTTGAAACTGAATTGTTTTCCAAAAGTTCGTTTGCTTTTTTGATAAACTCAAACATTACAGCGAAAGCTTTTGGCGTATTAAAATCATCATCTAATTCGGCATAAAAACTTTTTTCGAAAGTTTTAATGAATTTTGAATTTCGAGTTCCGAATTTAGAATTTACGGTTTTTAGTTTTCGCAGAAATTCTTCTATTTTTTCCACCGCCGACTTTACTTCTATCATTACGGACTCGGAATAGTCAACGGGCGAACGCCATAAATTTTTTGCTATAAAAAAACGCAGGTAATTTGGCGAGCATCTTTTTAAAAAATCTCCAATTGTAATAAAGTTTCCCAAGGACTTAGACATTTTTTGTCCGCCAATATTTAAAACTCCAACATGCATCCAATATTTTACCAGCGGAGATTTGCCGGAAATCGCTTCCATTTGAGCAATTTCGGCTTCGTGATGGGGAAATATAAGCTCTCTTGCTCCGCCGTGAATATCATATTGCGGCCCAAAAAACTTTTCCGTAATAGCAGTGTCTTCAATATGCCAGCCAGGTCTGCCCGCTCCAAATGGCGATGGCCACGACGGTTCATTTTCTGAAGAAAATTTCCATAAGCAAAAATCTCCCCTATTTTTTTTATGCTTGCTGTAGTCAATTCTGGTAACCGCGTCTTCGCCCTGCAAAACCGTACGACCGGAAAGTTTGCCGTATTTTTTAAATTTGGAAATATCATAATAAATTCCATCTCCTTCTATTGTATATGCAAATTTTTTAGCCTGCAGTCGCTTCACTTGGCCGATAATTTCTTTAATGTGGCTTGTTGCCCTTGCGTACTTTGAAACACTATTTGCGCCAAGCATTTTCATATTGCCTATGTATTCTTTTTCAAATGCCGTAGCTAAATCTTTCGGCAAAACTCCTTTTTCCCGCGCCCGGGCAATAATTTTATCATCTAAATCAGTAATATTCTGCAGATAAAAAACATCAAAGCCGATGCGCCGCAAATACTTCACGAAAAAATCAAAAGTCAGGGCAAGCTTTGCGTGGCCTAAATGCGGGTAATCGTAAACAGTGGGTCCGCATACAAAAATATTTATTCTTTTACCGCGTATCGGCTTTAGCGTATCTTTTTTACCAGTTAATGTGTTTAAAATTTTTATATTGTGTTTCATTGTTTTAATACTTATTTAATTGTTTTGTAATGATTTTGTTTTTAATATGTCCCTTGTTGTTTAATTCTAAAATTTTTGCAAAAACGCTCAAAAAGGAAAAAACTAATGAAAACCATAAAGTATAAATAAAAAATACGGGCGGAGGGTTTGGCCAGACTATTAAAATTACAACAAAAACTACTGATAACAAAACCATTTTTGTTTTGCCAAATATGTTTGATTCAATGTATATTTCTTTTGATCTATAAAATAAAGATGCAATGGCGTTTAGTATTTCTACCAAAAGAAGCGCCAATAAAAGCCATTTGTGGTGGGTAAATAAGCTATAAACCGCTATTGGCAATATTATAATTCTGTCCGCAGTTGAGTCAAGCATTGCTCCAAATTCTGTAACTCGGTTTGTTCCCCTTGCAACAGGTCCGTCAATCAAATCTGTTAAAACACCAACAGAAAAAAGGACAATTACTAAAAACTTATTTTCAATTCCAAACCAAAAAAGCAATATAAATAAAAATATACCAATAAAAACTCTTATCCACGTGACATGGTTTGGCGTAATTTTTCCTGGCCAATATGGTTTTATAAACAGAAAAAGAAACTTGTCACGGTAGCTGTCAAGGTTTTCAAGAAATAATTGAAAACCATTTAGATAATTGTTCATGTTAAATTATATTAACAAATTTTTAAATGCTTGTTAAGAGTAGTTTGGTTATGGTAAACTAATAAAACAGAAATGACAAATTTGCTTAAAATTTTTTTATTGGCAACAACTCCGTTGGGTGAATTAAGATTATCTATTCCAATGGGAATTTTAGTTTATAATATAGATCCTGCTCTTGTTTTTTTTGTATCAGTTATTGGAAATTTGATACCGGCAATTCTTTTGCTTTTATTTTTGAAAAAAGTTTCCGGGTTTCTTTCTGAAAAATCATTTGTTTTCAAAAGGGCATTTAGTTGGTGGGAAAACAATGCAAGAGAAAAACATATTGGAAAAATTCAAGACTACGGAGCAATTGGGTTGGCGTTATTTATTGCAGTTCCCTTACCACTTACTGGAGCATGGACCGGAGCATTGTTGGCAACAATAATGAATCTACCTTTAAAAAAATCATCGTTGACGGTTGTGGCTGGAGTAACTGGCGCAGGAATTATTGTTACATCTGCAATTATGCTTGGAATAAATATTAAAATAATATTTGGCTGGCAAACGCTTGTTGGCGTTGTTGCATTTGCAATAATTATATTTTTATTTTTTAAGAAAAAATTTCATGGTAAATAATTTAGTTTTATATAGAAAATACCGCCCGCAGAGTTTTGCAGAGGTGGTGGGGCAGGAGCATATTGTCACAACTTTGACCAACTCAATTAAGGGAAGCAATATCGGACATGCATATTTGTTTTCGGGGCCCAGAGGCAGCGGCAAAACAACACTTGCCAGATTGTTTGCAAAATCTATAAATTGCCTTGCCCGAACGGCCGAGGGCGAAGATAAATCATCATTTGAGCCTTGTAATAAGTGCGGATCTTGCCTTGAAATTATGGGCTCAAAATCAATGGATCTAATTGAGATTGACGCGGCCTCGCACACAGGAGTTGATGATATTAGGCAATTGATAGAAGGCGTAAAATTTGCGCCGGTGAAATCAAAATATAAAATATTTATAATTGACGAATGCCACCAGTTGTCAAAATCAGCGGCAAACGCTTTGTTAAAAACATTGGAAGAGCCTCCTTCGCATGCAATTTTTTTGCTGGCAACAACCGAAAGCCATAAAATGATTCCGACAATTTTGTCTCGCTGCCAAAAGTTTGATTTTAAGCGCCTGCAAGTGCCGGAAATTATAAAAAAACTGGAATTTATTTCCAAAAAAGAAAACATAGGGTTTGAGGATTCGGCCCTGTCTTTAATTGCCTTAAATTCGCGCGGGTCATTTCGCGACGCAGAATCTTTACTGGACCAATGCATAAGTTTCACTGGCGAAAATAGTGTAATAAAAACACAAGATATAAAAGATTTGCTGGGTATTGTTGAAGCGGGCCAGATTGCCCAATTTATTGATTTTCTTATCGCAAAAAACACCAAAGAAGCAATTACTTTCATAAATTTATTGTGCGACAATGGAATTGATTTGCAGGAATTTGCCAAAACATTAGTTTTTTATTTAAGGCAATCGCTGCTTTTAAAAATAAACCCTGATTTTTTAGATTTAAAAAACTCCGGATTGTCTTCTCAGGAACTGGAGAAAATAAAACTCCAAACCGCGGCTTTTTCACAAAAAGATTTGCAAAACGCCCTTGAAATTTTTATTGACGCTGAAAATAAAATAAAATACTCTGCAATTCCTCAGCTGCCGATAGAGTTGGCAATTGCCACCTTAACACAGGGCGCATAAAATGGTAAAATAAATTAATGTTTAAAAATTTATTTAGGGATTATATCTATCCTATTTCAGTTTTTGCGGGCGGAATGATTGGCGTTGGTTTTTTGTCCTTGCCGTACATTGCCATGAAATCCGGCATTTGGCTGATGATTCTGCATTTTTTTGTTTTGACATTTCTGGTTGTCTTAATTAATTTAATTTTTTGCGACATAAGTTTAAAAACTCCGGACTTTAAAAGATTTCCTGGGTTTGTGGGGCATTATTTGGGAAAATGGCCGAAATTTTTCACAATGGTTTTAATGATACTGGGAAGTTTTGGCGTGCTTTTAGCTTATTTGCTAATTGGCGGAGAATTTTTAACTTCAGTTTTTCAGCCAATTTTCAACGGAAACGATATTGCTTATACTTTTATTTATTTTTTAATCGTAGGTATTATTGTTTATTTTGACATAAAGGTAATTTCAAAAGTTGAATTCTGGGTTATTGTTTTGCTTTTTTTCTCTATATTTTTAGTATTTGTGGAAAGTTTTTCACATATAAAATTTAGCAATATTTTTGTTTCGAATTTCGATATTCGGATTTCGAATTTTTTCCTTCCCTATGGCCCCTTGTTATTTTCGCTTTGGGGCATTGGATTAATTCCCGAAATAGAAGAAATGCTGATTGGCCGAAAAAAACAGTTAAAAAAAATAATTACAATTTCCACTATTTTTATTTCTGTTTTTTATTTGCTGTTTGTATTTTTAATATTGGGAATTACAGGAAACAAAACCGATCAAACCGCGCTAACAGGCCTTAAAAATTATATAGGGAACGGCGCAGTTACGCTTTCTTTATTGATTGGAGTTTTTGCAACACTTACGGCTTTTATTACGCAGGGAATTGTTTTTAAAAAAGTCTTAATGTATGACTTAAAAATTAAGCACTGGCAGGCGTTTATCATAACCTGTTTTACGCCAATGATACTTTTTCTTATCGGGTTTAAATCTTTTATTCCGATAATTTCGCTTACCGGCGGAGCCTTGCTTGGAATAAACGGCGTTTTAATTTTGCTGATGTACAAAAAAATCGGAGGCAAAAAAATAATAATTTATCCGCTCTCAATAGTTTTTCTTATGGGGGTGGTTTATGAAATAATATATTTTTTAAAATAGAATGATAATTGAGATCGCCATATTTTTAGTGTCAATATTTCTTTTGTCGTGGCTAAGCTCAAGTTTTGTAAAAACTGTAATTGATATTGCAAAATATTTGCGCTGGCGCGAATTTATCGTGGCTTTTTTTGTAATGGGTTTTGCCGCTTCTTTGCCAAACCTTTTCGTGGATTTAAATGCCGCCTTGCAAGGGTTGTCCGATATTTCGTTTGGGGATGTGATAGGAGGAAATTTGATTGACCTTACCATGATAATGGCAATTGTCATTTTTTTCAGCAAAGATGTTGTTTCAACTGACAGCAAAATGGTGCAGGGCAGCTCGATTTTTACTTTTTTAATTGCAATTTTGCCTATATTTCTGATTTGGACGGGAAAGGTTACCAGAATTGACGGCCTAATTTTAATTTTTGCGTTTTTTGTTTATGCTTTCTGGCTTTTTTCAAAAGATGGCAGATTTAAAAAAGTTTATAATAGGACAAAAAAGGAGTCTTCACTGGCGCCTGTAAGAAAGTATATTTTTATAAAAAACATTGTAAAACTTATTTTAATTATATTAATCCTTTTGGCCGCATCGCAAGGCATAATTTATGCCGCGCAATCTTTCCAAAAATCATTGGGGGTGCCTCTTTCTTTAGTGGGAATTTTGATTGTTGCTTTGGGAAATTGTTTTCCCGAGGCTTACTTTGGAATTGTTGCAGGCCGGAAAGGCGAGGGTTGGATGATTGTGGGCGATATGATGGGTTCTGTTATTGTCAGCGCTACGCTTGTTTTGGGAATTGTAGCCGTTGTTGCGCCATTTGAAATAAAAGATATGTCCGTTTTTTATACCGCCAGGATTTTTACGGTAATAGCGGCGGTTTTGTTTTTAATGTTTGTAAGAAGCGGTAAAAAGCTCACGAAAAAGGAGGCCATGCTTTTACTTTCGGTTTATATAATTTTTATTCTGGTTGAGGTCTTTATACCAAAATGATATTTTCAAAATACACAAACAAAACGGCCGATGAGGCTTTAGATAGCCTGAAATCTTCCCAATATGGCCTTCTGGAGAAAGAGGTTGCTCTACGGCAGGAAAAATTTGGCTTAAATGAAATAACAATTAGAAAAACAGCAATTTTCGGCATTCTAAAAAGGCAGGTTAAGTCCCCGTTTTTTTATTTGCTTTTTTGCGCCTCGCTGGTTTCGCTGGCAATTGGACAATTTTTTGATTTTTTTGTTATTTTATTTATAGTTTTTGCAAATTTTCTGATCGGTTTTTTTCATGAATACAAAACTGAAAAAGTAATTTTTTTGCTTAGAAAATTTATTTTTCAGCGCGTAAAAGTTCTGCGTAATAACAAAGAACAGATAATTGACAAAAAAAATTTGGTCCCCGGCGATATTGTGTTTTTGTCTTCAGGCGACAAAGCTCCTGCCGACATAAGGCTTATTAAAGCCCATAATTTTTCAGTAAATGAGTCTGCGCTCTCGGGGGAATCTTTGCCCGTTTATAAAAATTCTGCCCAGCTTGCCAAAGAAGAGGAAGAAATATTTAATGCAAAAAATATAGTTTTTGCCGGGACATCGGTTACTTCCGGAAGAGCGGAAGGAATTGTTGTAAGCATCGGAAAAGAAACTTTTTTCGGCCAGATAGCTGAAAACATATTAGAAGAAGCATACAAGCCGTCGTCTTACGAGAAGGACATTTTTTATTTCAGCAGGCTTGTGTTGAGGATAGTCACAATTACGGTTGTTTTAATTTTTGTTTTGGGGATTGTTATCAAAGGTTTTGATAATTTTTTTAACATTCTGCTTTTTTCGGTGGCATTGATAATAAGTATTTTACCAGAGGGATTGCCGGCAGTTGTTTCTTTTGCATTGGCCAGAGGAAGCATAAAAATGGCAAAACAAAACGTTATTGTCCGCAGGCTTTCGGCCATAGAAAGGCTGGGGAACATAGATGTGCTTTGCACTGACAAAACCGGAACCTTGACGCAAAATAAATTATCGCTGGAAAAATCGGTTTCTTTGGACAAGAAAGAATGCCTTTTGTACGGAATTTTAAGCTCCAATAAATTTCTTGACCCTTTTGGCGCAGCTTTATACCAGCGGGCTTCAGAAGAAATTTTGAGAGAATCAAAAAAGTTTAAAATAATTTCTGAGCTTCCTTTTGATTCCTACAGAATGAGATCTGCATATTTGGTTCGGTCATCAATAAATGAAAATATTTTAATTGTAAAAGGAGCGGCTGAGTCCATTCTAAGGGATTGCTCAAAATTTACCAAGAATTTTAACAAAAAAGAAATTTTTGAGGACATAGCAAGAGAAGGAGAAAATGGCAGAAGGGTTCTGGCGATTGCTTATAAAAAAATAGGCCGCGAAAAAATAGAAATTAAAGAAGAAGATGAAAAACAGCTTATTTTTTTAGGGTATTTTGTTTTTGATGATCCAATTAAGGAAACAGCGTCAGAAGCTATAAAACAGGCAGCAAAACTTGGCGTAAAAATTAAAATGATAACAGGCGACAGTAAAGAGGTTGCCGTATGCCTGGCAAAAAAAATAAAATTAATTACTGATTCTAAAGAAGCGCTTTCGGGCAAAGATCTGGAAAAATTATCACTCGATGAATTTGATATGGCTTGCGAGGAAAACAATGTTTTTGCGAGAATTTCTCCGGAATTAAAATATAAAATCGTAAAATCTTTGCAAAAGCGGCACGATGTCGGATTTTTGGGCGACGGCGTAAACGATGCGCCCGCCTTAAGAATAGCTGATGTGGGTATTGCTGTTGAGGAATCGTCTGATATTTCCCGTGAAGTTTCCGATGTAATTTTATTAAAAAGAGATTTAAGAGTAATAATTGATGGAATTAAAAGCGGCAGAAACATTTATGTAAACATAAATAAATATATTAAGTGCATGATTGCCAGCAATTTTGGCAATTTTTATTCAATTGCCGTAATATTTTTGTTTATTGATTTTTTGCCGATGCTTCCAATACAAATTTTGTTAAGTAATTTACTGTCTGATTTGCCCCTTATTTCAATAGTTACAGACCGGATTGATGCCGACGAATTAAAAAAGCCGAAAGCGTACCATTTGAGGTCGGTGCTTCCCCTGGTCATAATTCTGGCAGTGATAATAACATCTTTTGATTTTGTTTTTTTCAGCGTATTTTTTAGGGAAGCTCCCGCGACAATCCAAACACTCTGGTTTATTGAAAGCGTTTTTTGCGAACTTTTGCTGGTGTTTATTATAAGAACAAAGCGCTTGTTCTGGATGGGCGAGGGATTGAGCCCCGCCTTACTTGTTTCAATTATTTCTGTTTTTGCAATTTCAATAATTTTGCCCTTTTTGAGTTTCGGCCAGAAAATTTTTCATTTTACAGCGCCGAATGTAAAACAACTTTTATTTATGTCATTTATCCTAATTTGTTTTGTGGCCGTAAGCGAAATTGTAAAATTATTGTACTTTCATTATTGGAAACATAGGGATAATTTATCGAGTTGAGAAAAAAATGAATAAAGAGTAAACTGATATAATAAAATAAAATTATGGAAAAAACAATTACAACAACAAATAAAAATAAAGTCGCGGTTTCTGTAAAAAAATTAAAACTTTTAGATAACATTCAATTCATTTACGAATTGTCGTTAGCCAGATTGGAATTGCAGTCTTTCAACCCAGAACTAAAAGTTATGAATGACTTTAGAGAGTTTGAAATTTTAAATTTAAATAATTTAGAGGAATTAAAAACAAGATTAGCATATTTTAAAACCGTAAATGGAGATTATTCGGATTATTATTATTTACAAAAATTTAATCAGACAAAATCCGTTAATCAATTTTTAACTCATTGGATTTATCCGTATAAAGGCAAATTTCATCCACAAATGATTAGAGCATTGCTGAATATCATAAAAATAAAAAGGGGCGAAACAATCCTTGATCCGTTTGTTGGTAGCGGGACAGCGGCCTTAGAAGCTCAACTATTGGGAATAAATAGTATAGGAATAGATATTTCTCTTTTGTGCGTTTTGATATCAAAGGTTAAAACAGAGTCTATAGATGTTATTGATGAAATTATAAAATATAAAGATTTTTATCTACATAGAAAAGGTAAAAATGGATCCGAAGATAAAAGAGTTCAAAATTTTTATAAAGTTGCTGAAATGATGGCTCATAGCGATACGTCTAGAAGGGGGCAAAATTTTGAAAGTTCTTATTTGCATGATTCTTTAAAAATGTTAGCATCTGTTGAAGATTACGAAAAAGCAAAAAAACAATTTAAACTCAAATTGGGAAAAACTGAAATAATACACGGAGACGTTAGAAAGATACATTTGAAAGAGGAATCAATAGACGGCATTATTACATCTCCGCCATATTCAATAGCCCTTAATTATGTCGCCAATGATGCCCACTCTTTACAAGCTCTTGGTTATAATTTGGATCAAATTAAAGAAGATTTTATTGGAGTTCGTGGAACGGGATTAGATAGATTTAAATTATATGAGGAAGATATGAAAAAGGTCTATGATAAAATGTTTAACGTGCTTAAAAAAGGAAAATATTGTGTTATAATCATCGGTAACGTGACTTTTCAAGGTCAAGAAATCGATACTGCACAAAATGTTATCAACTATTGCGAAAAAATTGGATTTAAAACAATTAAAAAAATGGAAAAAATAATATATGGCTTGTATAATGTCATGCAAAAAGAATATATATTAATTTTTCAAAAATAATTTTATGGACGAGAAATACATAAAGGATTTAGAAAACACAATAAAACAAGTGTTATCTCCATTAAAGAATATGCCCTTCACTGTTATAATAAGAAGTATATCTGGTTTTTCTGTCTTGCCATTTAAAAAAGATCTTGAAATCATTAAATTATTTAGCAAAGCATTTGACTTCGCATCAAACGAGATAAATAAAAATGGTATAAAATCTAGCAGGCCGAATGAGGTCGGAAATTATATTGAGCCCTTTGTTAAAAGCGCCCTGACAAATATGGATTTTATTGCTGATACGCCGACAAGCACCAATGGAAACAAAAAAATTACGGGTTATCCAGACATAGAAATAAAACATAAAAATACAAATTTTTATCTAGAAATAAAAACATATAACATAAAGAATATAAATACCACTCAGAGATCTTTTTATTTTTCTCCATCAGAAAATTTTAAAGTTACAAAGGATGCGCCTCATTTATTGATTTCTTATGAGGTAGAGAAAAGAGCAAATGATTTATACTATGTGAAGCATTGGAAATTTTATTCATTAGAAAACTTAAAGGTTGATTTAAAACATGAATTTAATCAAAACAATAGAAAAATGTACGGAAACGAAAGTTATTTAGATTTAATTTTGGAAAAAGAAGTTTAGTTTTTTATATGGATTTTATAATTATAATTTTAATTTTTATCGCAGCGGTTTTGGGAGTTATAATTTTTTTCTTTGTCCGCCATAGCTTTCGCAGAGGCGGGGCGGGGAAGAGCACAGATTTTTTAATGCTCCAGCAGCAAATTGGCCAAATTGCGCAGGCTGTCGACAGCAAGCTTTCCGAATCAAATAAAAATTCTCAGTTTCAATTTAGCCAGTCCTCAAAAATAATTGGGGATGTTATGGAAAGGCTTACAAAACTCGACGAAACAAATAAACAAGTTCTAGATTTCGCAGGAAAGTTGCAAGATTTACAGGATATTTTAAAAAATCCTAAGCAAAGGGGAGTTTTGGGGGAATATTATTTAGAAACTCTTTTAAAAAATGTTTTACCAGTTGGATCCTATAAAATGCAGTATCCACTCGGCATCGATGATAAAACAGGAAAAGATTTAATCGTTGATGCAGTAGTATTAATAAAAGATAAAATTATTCCCATCGATTCAAAATTTAGTCTAGAAAATTATAATAGGATAGTAGAAGAAAAAAATATTGCTGAAAAAGAAAAATTGGAAAAAATTTTTAAGGCCGACTTAAAAATGAGAATTGATGAAACCGCTAAATACGTAAAGCCGTCCATGGGAACTATGGATTTCGCCTTAATGTTTATTCCTCATGAGGCGATATATTATGATCTACTGATAAATCAAGTTGGAGCTATAAAGGTTAATACGCAGGATTTAGTTCAGTACGCGTTTAAGGAAAAACACGTTGTTATTGTTTCGCCTACAACCTTTTTGGCTTATTTACAAACAATTCTTCAAGGATTAAATTCTCTTAAAATTGAGGAATCGACAAAGGAGATTATAAAAAGGGTAGCAATGCTAAAACGGCACGTACTCAGTCAGGCGGATTTTATGAAAAAAATGGGTGTTCATCTTGGTAATACAGTAGGCTCATATAACAGTGCAAATGGGGAATTGGGTAAAATTGATAAAGACGTTGCCAGGCTTACATCCGGAGAAGCGAGTATAGAAATTGATGATGTGGAACGTCCTACACTTGACGAGTAGGGAATTTTTTGCTAAACTAATTAAATTATGATAGCAGTGATCAAAACCGGGGGGAAGCAATATTTGGTGAAACCCGGAGATAAAATAAAAATAGAAAAATTGGATAAAAAAGAAGGGGAGCAGATTGCGTTCTCTAATGTTTTATTGGTTGAAAAATCCGCAAAAGTTGAAATTGGAAATCCTTTGGTAAAAACCGAAGTTACTGCGAAAGTTTTAAGCCACGGAAAAGGGGATAAAATAATTGTTTTCAAATACAAGCCCAAAAAAAGATACAGCAGAAAAATTGGCCACAGGCAGCCCTTTACCGAAGTGGAAATTATTGAAATTAAGTAAAAACCGCTCGTCGCGGTTTTTTGTTGAATGTTCTTTACCAATTTGGAGGGTAGGTTTTATGGCACTGACATTAGATGATTTTATGCCGTTTCTTAGTGATTATGAACAAATGCTTCTGCATGAGGTGAGGCGGCTCGGTGGGGCAAAAAACAGGCATGCACATTTGCCACGGGCAGGGCTTTTGGGCCCCGAATGTTTGGCACACGTGAACAAAAATCCGTTGGATATCGCCGCCGCTTCAATGAAAGAAAAACAGGTGGTGGTGGGCGATGTTCTTCGCGGAGCGGCTTTTAAACGAGAAAATTTGCTTGCTCGGCAAAGAAAAGTTTTAGAGCGGCTAATCTGGTGGGGCACAGTGCAAATTGACGCTTCCGTTGACTTGTCAGAAGACCTGCCAGAGGATGGACTGCTTGCCCTTAATGTTGCATTAGAATTGAAAAAAGAATTTGCAGGTAGAATTGATTTAAGAGTTGGAGCATATCCGATTTTTGGGATAAGCCGGCCTCATCGCCTGGAGATGTTTGAGAGGGCAGCAGAAAAAGCAGATTTTTTAGTCACTTTGCCAGAGAAAGATGATCCAGAAGGAAAGGACGGAAAGATAGGAATTAGGAGACATTTTCAAAAAGTTTTAGCTATTGGCTGTAGGTTAAAGAAAGAGGTTCATTTTCATCTAGACCAGTGGGACGATCCAAGACAACGCGATACGGAAATTTTGCTTGACGGATTAGGTGGGTGGGCAGAGCAGCCCGTGATACCAAGCCATGATGGTCCGACCGTTTTTGCTGTTCACATGATTTCTCCGACTGCATGGAAAAGCGAAAAACGTTACGCTCGGCTTATCGACAAAATACTTCTACACACAGTTGGAGTAATTGTTGCTTTCACTGCGGGAGGTTCAATGAGGCGCTTTCGCCCAATTAAAGCTCCAAGCCATAATCCAATTGCCAGGGTGCCCGAACTTCTTAAGCGTGGGGTACGAGTGTTTCTTGGCACAGACAATATTGATGATTTTTTTGTGCCGACTGGAACTGGCTTGCTACACAGAGAAGCCATGGACGGAGCCGATTTAGTTCGCTTCTATCTCCCGCATGTCTGGGCAAAACTGATAGCTGGCGTGCCCCTAAATAATTTTGACTTAAGGTCAATAGGGGATGCCTTATATCAGGATAATAAGGCTTTCTGCGCAATTAACCCAAATTGGCAATCCGCAGTTAGCTAAATAAGCCGTGGGACCATAAGGTCCCTTTTTTTATTGTAAAAATTTTGATAAAGTAAAGGACATTAAAAGCAGTATGCAAAAAGAAATTGGCTGGCTGTTGAAGGAAAAATACAACGGCCAAAAAAATAAACAATTTTATAAAGACGTTGAACGGCTCACACGGGCGCATGAGCCATTAGATTATGTAATTGGATTTACCGAGTTTTTGGGATGCAGAATTAATCTGTCAAAAAAGCCCTTAATTCCGCGGCCCGAAACCGAATTCTGGGTCGGCAGGGCAATAAATAAAATATACTCTGATTTTAACGACCGTCCAAATCAGAGTATCGAGATTTTGGATATTTTTGCGGGCAGCGGATGTATTGGAATTGCGGTTTTAAAACATATAAAAAATTCAAAAGTAGATTTTGCAGATGTGGAGGATAGGGGAGTTGGGCACAAGACAATTATATCTGATATATTCTCTGGATTGCCACGTCGCCTGCGGGCTCCTCGCAATGACACTGGGTACGATTATATTTTTGCTAATCCGCCGTATATTCCGGAAAAAAATATAAATTTAATTCAGAAGTCTGTTCTTAAATTTGAGCCAAAAAAAGCTTTGTTTGGGGGAAGCGACGGATTATTTTTTATAAGAAAATTTTTAAAAGATGCTAAAAATTATTTAAACCCCGAAGGGAATATATTTATGGAATTTGATGGTTCGGCAAGTTCACCACAGGTCTCGCCTCAAAAAAACGAAATAAAAAAACTCGCAAAAAAATTTGATTACAAAACCTGCAAATTTTATAAAGACCAATATGGCAAATGGCGTTGGGTTGTTATAACTTGAATATTTTTTAAAAATTAGTAATATGGTCATAGAACCCGATGGTCGGGTTTTTGCCTGCCTGCGCAGGCAGGGCACTTTACCAATTTGGTTTCATCTAAAAGAAGGAGGCCTCAAATGGCCACACTTTCGCCCATGCGAGCTGGTGTGAATTTGCTGAACGGTTTGGATCTACTTTCCCGAGGGAAAGTGCGCGACACGTACCCTTTGCCCTCGACCAACTTGTTATCTGTGGCTACCAACGGAATCAGCATTTTTGACTTCGTGTTGAACGCGCTGGTTCCGCTGAAGGGAGTCATTCTCAACGCAATGAATCACTTTTGGTGCCAACACCTGGAGGGATTTGGCATCAAGACTCATCTCCTCGCCGCCGGCGCGGACATTGACGCGCACTTGCCAGACGCTCTGAGAGGAAACGTTGACCTGCAGTCGCGAGCGATCGTGATCCGCCGGATGCAAATGGCTCCAGTGGAATTTATTGTCCGTGCTGTTTTGACCGGCTCTGCGGTAAAATCTTACCGCGAGACCGGCAAAGTGTGCGGGCACATAATTCCCCCGGGGTTGCAAGACGGCGATGCGTTTCCGTACCTGCTTGATACGCCAACCACAAAAGCCGAGGAAGGCCACGACGAGAACATGGATTTTATGCAGGTGCGCCAGCGCTATCCCCAGCAAACCCTGCAGGCTTTGCAAGTTTTCCAGATCTGTTCGGCCTATGCTGAAAGCCGGGGAATCAAAATCGCCGACACCAAGTTCGAGTTTGGCGCGGACGGCACGATTGGCGACGAAATCATGACGCCCGACTCCAGCCGCTTCTGGGAATACCAAACATGGCTGGAAGGTAGAAAACCGACCGCCGACAGAAAGGCTCCACCGCCCTATGACAAGCAACTCGTCAGGGCGTGGGGTATTACGAAGGGAATCAATAAGCTCAACCCCGAGAATCTTGGGGATGTGCTACGTGTTCACTCCTTAGATTTGCCCGAAGGCCTGATTCGCCAGACTACGCAAACTTATCGCTACATTTTCTGGCGTCTGACCGGCACCACCATCGAAGTATATCTTCGCGAAAACATGGATGTTCAGGCGACTTTTCGACCGGTGCCGAGGATCGCGATCATTTGTGGCAGCGAATCAGACTTGCCGGTGGTTAGGAAGGTTCTCGACCAGTTCTTTCCCAACGTGGCTCATGTCTCAATCCACGTGATGAGTTGCCATCGTAACCCCGAAGAGCTGCGCGATTACGCCAGGTCGGACATTCGCGGCACCGATGCGGTAATCTGCTGTGGCAGTAAATGGCTTGAACTACCCGGAGATCTCGATGCCCAGCTTCATGCGGCCGGCAACGATATTCCAGTTATCGGCGTTGCATTAGGGGCGCAGGGCAGCAGATCTCTGCTTGCGGCTCAACTCGCAATCGAGGAATTGCCGGGTACGCCGGTCGTCATAAATGAAAGCAGCGGCCGGTGCTACACTGGCGAAAATGGGCTATATGATGCCATCAGACGCGTTGCATTCGGAGAGCTTCCCCCTCCAAAGCCAAGGGTAAACAAGCCCGTTCAGATGAATGTTTTTCAGAACTTCTGAAAAACAAGCCCTTTCGCGCAGAAAGCGAAGGGCTTTTTTATTTGAGGAAATTGTGATAAAATAAAGGCAAATATGAATGGAAAATCAATACAATTGTCGCCCAATTCGCTGAACTTATTTTTAGAATGTCCGCATTGTTTTTGGCTTGATAAAAACCTGGGAATAAAGCGGCCTCCGCCATATCCCTATGCTTTAAATTCCGCAGTGGACGCTTTGCTAAAAGAAGAATTTGACGCATACCGATCAAAAAAACTCGAGCATCCCTTGTTGAAAGAAAACGGCATAAAAGCGCGGCTGTTTTCAAACCAAAAATTACTGAACCAATGGCGGAACAATTTTGCGGGCATAAGATATTTTGACGAAACTTTGCAGGCAACTTTATTTGGAGCAGTTGATGATATACTGGAATTTGCAGACGGAAAATTGGCGGCGCTAGACTATAAGTCAACCGGAAGCAAAACCGCAAATATTTACGACAGATTTCAGCTGCAGCTGGACACTTACACATTTTTACTCGAAAAAAACGGCTACCAAACTCCGCGAAAAGGCTATTTGGCATTTTACATTGTGGACAAAGAAAAAGGATTTATTGATCGCTTGCCATTTAGAAAAGAAATAATGGAAATAAATACAAATCCGTCTGATATTTATGCAATTTTTAATGACGCAGTTTTAATATTAAGGCAAGAAAAACCTCCCGAACACAGCCAAGACTGCCAATTCAAAAAATGGCTTGACGGCGCAAAAGAATATATTATTTAGCTTCACTGTCATTGCGAGCGAGCCCGCAGGCGAGCGTGGCAATCCAGAATTTGTGATTTTACTCTGGATTGCTTCGTCGCTTCGCTCCTCGCAATGACAAACACGAGATATGCTGAAAATTTTTACAAAGAAGTTCTGGTCTAAAAAGAAAATAATCTGGGGAATAATAATTTTATTGATCGTCCTTGTAATTTTATTTCTTACGTTTGGACGGAAAAACAATGCAGGAGCCATTCAAACAGGTTTTGCAAAAAATCAAAATTTGGAGGAAACCGTGCTTTCAACAGGGCAGGTTGTCAGCGGAACAAATTTAAGTTTGAGTTTTCAAAGCAGCGGAGTTGCGCGAAAGGTTTCTGTAGCAGAAGGCGACAAAGTTTACCAAGGCCAAGTTTTGGCTTCGCTTAACCAGTCTTCGGCTCTTGCAAGCTTGGCCCAGGCGCAAGCAAATTATGACAAACTTATAAACGGAGCCACTCCAAATGATATACAATCATATAAAGACGCAGTTGCATTAGCCGATATTAATTTGAATAACGCCTATAACGGAGCTTTCGGCGCGTTGAACACTGGATACACCGCGATTTCTAATGCTTATTTAACAGCAAAATCAGTTCAAGACACCTATTTTTTGACCGCAGATTCGTCTTGGGGCCCAGTTTATGAAAATGTAAATAATATTAATAACAAACTGGCAATTGTTAAAGACACCATAAACTATACAAATAACACATCTGCCATAGATTTAGCAATTTCCAATTCTGTAAATTCGCTGGCAAGCGTTTTGGCTTCTTTGCAAGTTATTCGCGACCAAACCAACACAGATCTTCATAAGGATAGCGTTACTGACGCTGATAAAACTTCGATAGATTCTCAAAAAACAGCAGTAAGCTCTGCCCTAAGCAGCCTCAATACTTTGCAGAGCAGTTTGGCCTCGTCTAAAGTTAGCCTTCAAACTGCTCAGCATAATTTAGCTGCAAAACAATCGGCTGCAAGGTCAGAAGATGTAGATTTTGCGCGGGGCCAAGTTGACGCCGCTCGAGCCGTTTTAAATAATCAAATTATTGTGGCTCCGGAATCTGGCATAATCACGCAGGTGGACATTAAAGTTGGAGAACAGGCTGTTGCTTCAAAAGAAGTTATGATTTTGCAAAATATCAGCGATCTGCATGCTGAAGCCGATGTGAGCGAAGCCAATATTGCTGCTTTGCAAACCGGCCAACAAATTGATTATACATTTGACGCGCTTGGCCCGGATCGGCATTTCACCGGAAAAGTTTTGACAATAAATCCTGCATCAACTGTAATTTCCGGAGTAGTAAATTATAAAGTTAAGGGCAGTTTGGAAAATGTGCCGGAAATAAAACCCGGAATGACCGCCAATATGACAATTTTGGCTGCCCAAAAAGATAACGCTTTAGCTGTGCCGGCAACAGCAGTAAGAAGCAAGAATAACAAACAATACGTAAGAGTTATTGACGACCCAAAAACAAAAAAATACCACGAAGTTGAAGTTAAAACAGGTTTGCAGGCAGACGGGGGACTGGTGGAAATTTTATCGGGGCTTTTTGACAACCAAGAAATTGTAACATACATGAAATAACTTTCTGTCATTGCGAGGAAGGAGCGTAGCGACTGACGAAGCAATCTGGAGTTATAGATTGCCACGTCGCCCTTACAGGATCTTCGACCTGCGGGCTTCTCGCAATGACACTAACATATATGGCATTAATTGAAGTTGAAAATTTAAAGAAAAATTATGTCAACGAGGATGTCATAACTCACGTTTTGCATAGCGTAAATTTTAAAATTGACGAAGGCGAGTTTGTGGCAATTATGGGCCCTTCGGGGTCCGGCAAATCTACGTTAATGCACATTTTGAGTTTTTTAGACAGACCAACTTCCGGCATATATAAATTTGAAGGCTGGGACACAAAAGGCTTTGATGACAATTATTTAGCAACCCTACGAAATGAAAGAGTTGGCTTTGTTTTTCAGTCATTTAATTTGTTGGCAAGAACTTCTGTTTTAGATAACGTAAAACTTCCTTTGGTTTACAGTAAAAGAAAAGACCTTGACAACCTTGCCGAAAAAGCGCTGGCTTCGGTGGGGCTTTCACACCGCCTGGAATATTTTACAAACCAAATTTCGGGCGGAGAAAAACAGCGCGTAGCAATTGCGCGGGCTTTGGTAAATAATCCCGCTGTAATTTTTGCAGACGAGCCAACTGGAAACTTGGACTCAAAATCCGGAAATACTGTAATGCATATTTTGCAAAAGCTGAACGAAAAAGGCCACACAATCATTTTGGTAACTCACGAAACCGACACCGCCAACCACGCAAAAAGAATTATCCGCATAAAAGACGGACAAATTGTTTCAGACGAAAAAGTGACAAAACGCACAATTGCTACCGAAGACAAAAATTTAGTAAAATAATTGTCATTGCGAGGAGCCTGCAGGTCGAAGATCCTGTAAGGGCGACGTGGCAATCTATAACTCCAGATTGCTTCGTCAGTCGCTTCGCTCCTTTCTCGCAATGACACTGCGAATTTGGATTTTTTGGGAACGATAAAATTAGTTTTTAGGACTTTGCTGGCCAGGAAGGGCAGGTCGTTTTTGACTATTTTGGGAATTGTTATTGGAGTTGCCGGAGTGATAATTATTATTGCATTGGGAGCTGGAGCCAAAAGCTTGATTTTGGGACAGGTTACAAAACTTGGCTCGAATTTATTGTCTGTACAACCCGGAAAAAGCAATGAAAAAGGCCCGCCGGCCCAGGTTTTTGGAATTGTTGTTACAACAATGGTAAATGCGGATGCCGATGCTTTGCGTAACTCCGGGCAAGTTCCGCACGCTTCTGCCGTGGTTGCAGCGGTGCAAGGAACCGCTTCTGTAACATGGCAAAATAAATCAGTTGACACAAACTTTGACGGAACAGAATACACGTATCCTGACGTTGTAAGTTTTGATATGAAAGAAGGCCAGTTTTTTAATCAGTCCGAGGGCCAAGGCGCCGCCAATGTTGCTGTTTTGGGTTCGGCCTTGGCAAAAGAATTATTTGGGGAATCCGGAGTTAATCCAATTGGTCAAGTGGTGAAAATTAATAAAATTCCTCTGCGAATTATCGGAGTAATCGCCGAAAGGGGAAGCTCATTTTTTCAAGACAATGACGACCGGATTTTTATACCTCTTTTAATCGGCCAGCAACAAATAAAAGGAATACATTATTTGGATTTTATAAACATAAAGGTTGACGATGCAAAAAACGTTGACCAAACAATAACCGATGTAAAAAATGTTATGAACCAAAGGCATCATATACAAAAAGATATTAATGCCGATTACACCGTAAGGAATATTGCCGATGCGGTTGAAATTTTAAGCACAATTACAAATGCTTTAAGTTTGTTTTTGACTGCTATGGCATCAATTGCCTTGGTTGTGGGCGGAATTGGGATTTTAAATATTATGTTGGCGACAGTTGCAGAAAGAACTCGTGAAATTGGCTTGCGCAAAGCGGTTGGCGCCACGAATATGGCTATTATGCGACAATTTTTATTGGAAGCTGGAACCCTAACTTTTCTTGGCGGAATTATCGGAATTATAACGGGCGCGATAATTTCTTATTTAATATTTTTACTTATGAAATATTTGGGATACGACTGGGCTTTTGTGGTTTCTGTAACTTCGGTTTTACTGGCAATTGGAGTATCAATTTTAACCGGCGTAATTTTTGGATTATATCCTGCGCTAAAAGCTTCAAGGCTCAATCCAATTGATGCCCTACGCTATGAATAATTATTAGTGTCATTGCGGAGCCCCGAGCAACGGCGAGGGGCGTGGCAATCCAGAGTATGGCCAATAAAACATATTATGTTTATATTTTAGCAAGTAAACGAAATGGAACATTGTACATTGGAGTAACAAACAATTTAAAACGAAGAATTTACGAATATAAAAATAATTTAATAAAAGGATTTACAGAAAAGTATAATATTCACAATTTGGTTTATTACGAAGAAACAAATAATGTTAATATAGCAATAGAAAGAGAGAAACAAATTAAATCTTGGTCGCGGAAGAAAAAAATTGCGCTAATCGAAAAAAACAACCCAACATGGAATAACCTGACTGAAAAGTTTTGACTCTGGATTGCCACGCTCGCTTCGCTCGCTCGCAATGACATTAAAATTAGAAATTTTACAAGAAAAAAGCTCACGAAAAGTTCGTGAGCGGGATGCAGGTATATGACCATGTACCTAATGCATCTTGTTGGAGCTGTCACCAATCGTACACCCGCACAATGATGTAACGGGGACCAGTCATGTGATTATCAGCCGAGCGGAGGCTGACCCACCCCAACTTACTTCCGGCATATGAGCCGCAAACTCAAAATTTTCGAAAAATCTAACGAGCTATTATTAGTATATTATATAAAGGAAATATTGTCAATATGTTTAAGGCGTTTCAACAATCAATTAGAGCTTTAAAAGCAAATCCGGTGCGGACGGTTTTAACAACACTTGGAATAGTTATTGGCATTGCAACAGTAATTATGGTGCTATCGGCTGGAGCGGGATTTCGAAGCTTAATAGATGACCAGATAAAATCTTTAGGCAGCGACACTTTGTTTATAAAAACTCGCGTTCCTCCAACAACAAAAAACAGGGCGCAAACATTAACTCCGGGAATTGCTGTTGGGATTACAACATTTAATCAGCGCGATTTGGACGATATAAAAAAACTGAACAATGTTGTAAATGATTACGGCATGGTAACCGGAATGGCTGTTGCAGGATATAGGAATAATCAAAAAAATGTCATATATTTCGGTTCTTCGGCCGAAAGGTTTTCAATTGATAAACACGAATTAAAAGTTGGAAGATTTTATACAGCCGCCGAAGACACGGGAGCCGCGCAAGTAATTATTTTGGGAAGCAATTTGGCCGATAATTTATTTTTGCAAGACGACCCGCTGGGAAAACTGGCGCGCGTGGGCAATTTGAATTTTTTAGTTATTGGCGTCTATAAGCCCCAAGGCGGAGGAGAGGGCGGAGCCGATGACAGCTTGTTTATGCCCTTGCAAACCGCTCAGAAAAAAATGCTAGGAATTAATTATATTTCTGTGGCGGTTGTACAGCTTAAAAACACAAATTTAGGCGACGCAACTTCCGAAGGCATAAAACTCACTTTAAGAAAAAACCACAATATAACAAATCCGGACAAAGACGATTTTATTGTTATGACGCAGGCGCAAGTTTTGGACATTTATAATACAATTTTTAACGGCATAACAATTCTGCTCATTGCAATTGCTTCAATTTCTTTGGTTGTGGGCGGAGTGGGAATTATGAATATTATGTACGTGGTTGTTACAGAAAGAACCGCTGAAATCGGCCTGAAAAAAGCCTTAGGCGCGAAAAATTCAGACATTTTAAGCGAATTTTTAATTGAATCGGTTTTGGTTACGGTTTTGGGAGGAATTATTGGAATTTTATTTGGAGCGGTTTTGGGCTGGCTGGTTTCAATTGTTGCAAGCTATGCCGGTCTTGTATGGACATTTACCGTTCCGCTTTATTCTATTATAATTGGCGTAGGAGTTTCGGCAATTATTGGAATTTCTTTTGGAGTTTTGCCTGCAAGGTCTGCTGCAAAACTGGACCCAATTGAAGCATTGCGTTACGAATAGTAATATAGTAAAATTAATTAATAAGCATTAATTTTACAAATTATGAAAATTAATAAAGAGGGGGGCTCGCCCCGCCGAAGCTCTGCGGAGGCGGGGCAGGCTTCAAGGCTGCTTTTAGTTTTGGCAATTATTGTTTTGGTTGCCGCAGTAATTGTTTTTCTGGTTATGAAAATGGCGGAAAAACCGGCAGCTCCCTCCAACAATCCTGTAACAACAGTTCCTGTGCCGGTTTATGACCAGCAACTTGGAAATATCCGTTTTATTTTTGAATCTGCGCTGGACAAGGGCGGAGTTTTAAAAGCATCTGAAATTATAAAAACGCAATATGGCTCTTCGTACCAAAAAGATTTAAATGTTTCCAACACCGGCGCCAAATTTATACAGATTACAATTGGAGCGCAAAACAAGGGTACAGAAAATACCGAGCAAGGCGCGTGGGATATTGAAAATATCGTTGACTCGGAAGGAAGAAATTTTGTTCCGCTTGACCAATATGCCGTCCAGCCATGGCTTCCTAACCCAAATTTATGCGGAGCGCTTTTAAAGCCTGCCTTTGACCCGACTCCTTGCGTAAAAATTTACGAAGTTTCAAAAGCTTCCACTGGGCTAAAAATAAGAATTAGAACCGGCAAAGATAATAAATCCAGCAATCTTTCCTCGTCAAAAGCCGACGTATTTTTGTTGGATTTAATTGTTAAATAATATGGAAGAAAATAAAATACCTGAAAAAAAAAATTCAAACGCGGAGCAAGAAGTTCGTTTTGACTGGGATAAAGAAAAAAAAGTTGAGAAAAAAGAAATTTCAGAAAACGAAAAAATTATTTCAGAAGAACTAAAAAGGGAAATTGAGTTAATGCAATTTGACGATAATTTAAAAAAAGAGGCCGAACAAAAAGCAAATATAATTTCTTTTTTGGCGGACGGTGACAAATTGAAAAATCTTTTAAATATCGCAAAAGAAAAAGGAATTGTTTTTGCAATAAATGTTGCTAAAAAAATGAACGACCCATTTTTGCTTGACGCGTTCCACGACATTTTAGCTAAGGAAGGATATTACAAAAAATTTGTGAAATAGATTGCGTCGTCGGTTGCGACCTCCTCGCAATGACGTCATTGCGAGCCGCAGCGAAGCAATCTCACTCGGTGTCATTCCCGCGAAAGCGGGAATCCAGATTAAGTAAAAGCATTCTGGATCCCCGATCAGGTCGGGGATGACGAATAAAAATTATGACAATTATAATTCCTGGTTTAATTTTAGTTTTTTTGCTTATAATATTGGCCTTTACCATGGCTTTAAAAGCCGAAACAAATGAGAAAAATTCGGTTTTTGGCGGGCTTGAAATGGTTTTGTTTTTGGTGATGATGCCAAAAAACCAGACAAAAAAAGAGGGCGAGAGCGCAAAGGAAGAAAAAATCATAATCTCGCAAATGGAACAAATTTTTGCGAATTTTTTGTATTTAAAAAAGCCAAAGATGTTCCAGCAAGATCCTTGTATTGCTTTTGAAATTGCTTCTCAAATAGGGAATTCTGACATTTCTTTTTATGTGGCTGTTCCCAAGTATTTAGAATCTGTTTTTGAAAAATACGTGCAGGGAGTTTATCCAAACGCCATCGTTGACAAAGTTCCGCAAGATTACACAATTTTCGAACCTCAGGGCGCAACAGCCGGAGCTTATTTAAAATTGACGGAAAGTTCGCTTTTTCCAATTAGCACATACCAAACTCTAGAAAAAGATCCGCTGGCTTTGGTGACAAATAATTTAAGCAAAATTTCAGCAAACGAAGGCGGAGCAGTCCAGGTTTTAATACGGCCATTGTCGCAATTAAATTTGCGCAAGAAAGGGGAGAAGGCATTAAAAAAAATTAGAGAGGGCACGTCTGTGCGCGAAGCAGTTGTAAAAGCTTATCAGGGATTTTTTGCTGAAGGGCTGGAGGATATGGTAAAAGTGTTTTTTGCAAAAGACCAAAAAACGCGTGAGTCTGAAATGCAATTCAAAGAAGTTGAAAAAAATTATGACCAAAAAGGTTACGACGCAATACAAAGCAAAATTCAAAAACAGCCATTTGAAGCAAACATAAGAATTTTGGCTTCAGCTCAAACAGAAGAAAGGGCCCAAGAAATTTTGAGCCATTTAACATCGGCATTCAGCCAGTATTCTTTGTCTGCAATAAACAGTTTAGAGGTAAAAGAAGTTTACAAAAAAGAATTAAAAAAAATAATTTACGATTATAGCTTCAGGAATTTTAATTTAAGCCAGGCAAACATTTTAAATTTAGAAGAACTGGCAAGCATTTACCATTTTCCAACACATTATATAGAAACCCCGTATATTAAAGCCGCGAAATCTGGCGATGCCGCTCCGCCGAGCGATTTGCCCGAATCCGGCGATATTTGCATTGGGGAGGTTTCTTACAGAAACGAAAATAAAAAAGTTTTTTTTGCTGAAAAGGCCGACCGAAGAAGACATCTGTATATTATTGGTCAAACCGGCACCGGCAAATCTAAATTCATAGAAGGCATGGCAATTCAGGATATTAAAAATGGCGAAGGCGTAGCTGTTGTTGACCCGCATGGAGATTCAATAGAGCTTATTTTAGCAAACATTCCAAAAGAAAGGATTGACGACGTTGTTATGTTTGAGCCGTTTGACACAGAAAGGCCGTGCGGTTTGAATATGTTGGAATATGACAGCCCCGAGCAAAAAGATTTTGCAGTCCAGGAAATGATTGCAATTTTTATGAAATTATTTCCGCCGGAAATTATCGGACCGATGTTTGAACACTATATGAGAAACGCAATGCTGGCGTTAATGGCCGACAAAGACAATCCGGGAACATTGGTTGAAATTCCAAAAATGTTTACAGACCCCGCATTTTTACAGGAAAGAATGAAAAAAGTTTCCGATCCGATTGTGCGAAGTTTTTGGACAAAAGAATGGGCGGCAACAACCGGTTCAACGCGATCAGACATGCTTGGCTACGTAGTTTCTAAATTAGGAAGATTTATTGAGAACGAAATGATGCGAAATATTATCGGGCAATCCCATTCCGGATTTGATTTGGCGAAAATTATGGACAGCAAAAAAATATTTTTGGCTAATTTATCAAAAGGCTTAACGGGCGAAGTAAACAGTTCTTTGCTTGGTTTAATTTTAATTTCAAAAATCCAAATGGCCGCAATGCGCCGAGCAGGAATTGCCGAAGACCAAAGGAAAGATTTCTACTTATATGTAGACGAATTTCAAAATTTTACAACAGATTCAATTGCCACAATTCTGTCTGAAGCCCGAAAATATAAATTAAATTTAATAATGGCACACCAATATATGCCCCAGTTAAAGCAGGAAATTCGCGACGCGGTTTTGGGAAACGTGGGCACGCTGGCTGCAATGAGAATTGGAGCCGAGGATGCCGAAAATTTGGTAAAACAATTTGAGCCGGGATTTTCAAGATTTGATTTAGTAAACTTGGATAACCGGAATGTGATAGTTAAAATGATGATTAAAAACAAAATTTCTACGCCGTTTAAAATGCAAACTCTTTTAGTGCCGGCAGGAAAACCAGAAATTGTTGAGGCAATTAAAAAAATCTCAAAACTAAAATACTCCAGGCCAAAAGCCATTGTTGAGCGAGAGATTTCTCAGCGCTCATTTGTAGAAGTTGCGCCAGTTATTCCGCCAGTCCCAAAAGTTTGACAGAGATTTTTATAAGATTATAATAGGTTTATAAACATAAAAAATATGGTAGAGAAAAAGATCACAATAGAACAATTAGCAAAAATGATAAATAAAGGATTTAATAATGTTACAGGACAAATAAATAATTTAAAAACAGACATTGCAGACATTAAGAAAGATGTTAAAGAAATAAAAAACGAAATTGTCAGAGTGGATGCAATAGAAAAGAGAGTGGACTATATTGAAAACGTTATAAATATTCCCGCTATAAAAAAGAATTGATTTTTAAAAAATTATACAGTTTTACATCTATGCACCGATACTATGTGCATTTTTTGTGTGACAAAGGCATTGACAAGGTGAACATTATGGTGCATGATTAATAATATTGGAAGGATTTGGCGAAGGGCTCCATTTCATAGTTCGTGAATCGTTTCGCGGACTGCGAGAGTGGAACATTTTATTTCTCTGGAGGAACCCCTGTCATGGCAGTAGAATCGATCTGCCCTCAGCCTCGCATCAGTAAGAGGCAAGTGGAGTTTTTGGAATACCTAATATGGCAATCTAAAGACGCCGATGACGTAACGCGCAAACTGCTAATTTGGCTTTTGCGCCAAACCGACCAGCTAACAATGCAGGTTTTTGTGAACTGTCCGTCTGAAATTTGCAAGAAGGTGTCTCGCAAGTTGCACGATATGCACAGTTGCGGCGGGACGACTCATCTGGACACATTGTTCGAAGCCGCTGGGTCTGCCATGTCTCCCAAACTCTATAACGGAACATATAATAGCGATGGCAGTTTTGTCGGCTCAAACGGATTTGCAGTTTTTATCCACGACCAAGATTGCAAAGCGCCGATCAGGAGAATTGAATGCGACATACATGCATGCAATTAACGGCATGGTAGAACCAAATCCTTACAAAATCTAACACGTTTTGTTGTGGGATCGAAAAAGCCGATTAGGGAATCCCAGATGGGAAGTCTTAATCGGCTTCTTTTTTTACAATTTTTTAGATTAAACTCGTTTAACGTAGGTGCCAGTTTCGGTATTGACTTCAATTGTGTCGCCTTCTTCAATAAAAAGGGGAACTTGAATTGTGGCGCCAGATTCCAAAATTGCTTCTTTTGTTCCGCCTTGCGCGCGGTCGCCTTTAACTCCGGGAGGAGTTTCTTTTATTTTAAGATTAACTTTTATCGGCAGTTTAAAAGTAATAATTTTTTCTTCAAAAACAATTCCGATTACAATTTCATTCGGGCGTAAAAATTTTGCTTGCGAGCCAATTTGAGCTTCTGTAAAGAAAAATCTTTTAGACGGATCGTTAATTTCACAGAAAAAATACTGGCCCTTTGTCTGGTATAAAAACTTTATTTCTTTTTTTTCTAAATCCGCTTCCTCAAAAATATCTCCTTGCTGGAAGTTTTTTTCTTGCACTCGGCCGTCTATCAGGTTTTTTATCTTACTTTGTATAACCGGACGTCTTTGAGCCATTTTCATCATGTCTGCAGTCAAAACTTCCCAAGGCTGGCCTTCATAAATAAATTGTACTCCTGGTTTTAAATCTGTATGACTCAACATCGCGTCGAAAATTTTAAATAACAAATTTTAAATTTTAAATAATTTAGAAATTTAGATTTGATTTAAAATTTATAATTTAAAATTTATAATTAATTTGTAATACGCCACTCAATTTCTTCTTTTTTTCCGGCAAATTCCAGCCACTCTCCGTATTTTGAAATAACAAACCATTTCTTTTTTGTTTCACTCCAAATCATCGGGTCGCCCCTGAAAAATGGTTTTTTGACAATTTCTTTTGGTTTTAGCCTGTCTAATTCAAGCCATTTTTTAAAAACCGTTTCAATTGCGTAGTCAAGTTTTCTGGTGTTTGCCCAGCTTGCCACTTTGTCAATCGCTTCTTTCGCCTTTTCTACGGAACCGGCCAATTCCAACAATTGTTTTGCCGGTTTTGTAAAGCGAGAATATATTATCTTTTTCTTTTTAGCATTTTCTTTCAATTCTTGCAAGCCCAGGCCTTTTGACATAAAAAAGTGGGCAATGATATTTTGTATTGCAGTTTCTTCCAATAATTCTTCGTATTCTTTTATCTTTTTATGCTTTATAAACTCTTCAATTTTTTTGGCATTTTTATCGCCAATTATTCTTGGTACTTTTAAGCCTTCGAAGCCTTTCTCTTTATAAATTTCCGCAATATCTATTTTTAAATTTTCCAAATACGCGGCAGATTTTCTGTACGCATTTATGTGAAAAGCGCTGTCGCCCCTTATATTTAGCAATTCTGCCATTTCTATAAATATTTTCGCAATTTCTTTATTTGCCATGACGCTTTAATTTTAGAACTTTTTGTGATAATATTCAAACAACATGGAAAAAAGGCACAGAATTTTTATTGCCATAAACTTGCCCGAAGAAATTAAAAAAGAGCTGGCTCGGTTTTATGATAAATGGCCGGAACTTCCTGCAAAATGGGCAAGCAAAGATAATTTGCATCTTACTTTGGAATTTTTAGGTAATTTAAACGATGTTGAAATTGGGGAGGCTTGCCAAATTGCAGGCGAGGTTGCAAAAAGACACAAGCCGTTTTCAGTTAATTTAAATAAAATTTTGTACGGCCCTATAAAAAAAATGCCACCGAAATTTGTGTGGGCAATTGGAGAAAGTTCTGAAGCGCTGGCAAATTTAAAAAGTGATTTGCAAGAATGCTTGCTGGAAAAAATTGCTTTTAGGCCGGAGCAGAGCAGGGGGTTTACACCACATATTACTTTGGCAAGAATTTTAGAATGGGAATTCAGAAAATTTGATTTAGACGAGAGGCCGGAAATAAACGAAAACATTGATTTAATTTTTTCCGTAGATGCAATTGAGGTTATGGAATCTGAAAAAAAGCGCGGAGGGCATGTTTATACAGTCATAGAATCCTGTCCTCTCGAATAGCTGCATAAAAAACTATTTAACCGGCCGAATGATAGGTCGGGTAAATTATACCCTATTTATCACGATCGTTAAAAATTGGGTATAATTATAAAACAATTAAAATTAAGAAAAATATGAAAATTACAGTTACCGATAAGTTTCTTTGGGACGTTTATGATTTTTTAGAAAACGCTAATGATAATTTTGGTTTTGTTTTTAGTGGCAGATACCCAACTATGGTCAATTGTTTGCCGCGTGACTGTGTTGTGAAAATATATAGGAACGCAAAAAATAGAAAAAGGTTCAGCAAATTAATTTATAAATTAAAAACGAATGGATATATAAAAGTAAAAAATTTAGAAAATAAAAAAGCGATTATTTTAACAAAAGAGAGGATAGACAGGGCGCTTAAGGCAAGCTTTATGGCTGAAAAATTAGTAAAGCGAAAAGATGGAAAATGGGTAATGATTATTTTTGATATTCCAGAAAAAAGCAGAAAGTTGCGTAATTTATTACGAAGTGTTTTAAATAATCTTGGGTTTAAAATTTATCAAAAGAGCGTTTGGATTTCTCCCTATGATGTCTCTGAAAAACTGGAAAATGCATTGCAGGCGTATGATTTGGAAAGTTTCGTAAAAATTTTTATAATTGAAAAAATTTAATTCAGATATATTATATATTTAACTATACCCTAATTCTTACGATCGTTGTAATTAGGGGATAAATGTATGTTTCTGTATGCTGCGGTGTGATGGTAAAAAAATGGGAAAAAAGAGGCGACGAATGCAGGTGCATGGTCGCCCATTAGATTGGAAGAAATTTGCCTCTTCTTTGGCTTTGCCGCTATTTGGCGGCTGGCGCTTCGGCAGTCGGAAGCGGATTAGGAATTGTTACCGATCCGCTCGACATGTCAACCGGAACGAGGCGGCATTTTCCATCGACAAATCCGGGCTTGGCAAATTTCGCAGTTAGAGGCAGGCTGGGCTGTTCGTCGCTGTTAAATTTTGACCAGACAGCAAACACATTTTGCCGGCTGTCTTCAATAATTGCCACAGTTTCTCCCGAAGAAGTGGAAACTTGTCCGTACACTGTGTAAATCTGCTCGGGCATTGTTTTGGGAAGAGTTATGTTACCTGTCCCTGAAAGGTGCAGCAACACGCCGCCGAATATTCCAAACAATGCGCAAAAGGCAATACACACGATTATTTCTCCTGACTTGTCGCGGGATTTCGCAGTAATAAGCCGTGCTCCAAGTAACATAAAGAGCGGCGCCGACACAACAAGCGACAAAATTCCCCACGCCATAACGCACCTCCATTTTGTAAAATTGTTTTCCCGCAATCTACGTGATTACGGTTTTTGTACCATAAAAAATGATATCATATAATACCTGCTAAGTCAATCGTTGAAATGTTTTGTCAAGTTTGGTAATATTAGATGAAATAATATGAAAATACATTTTATTGGCATTGGGGGAATAGGGGTGTCTGCGTTGGCGCAATATTATTTGGAAAAAGCCCACGAAATATCGGGGTCGGATTTGACCGCCTCAGAAATTACAGAATTTTTGAAGGGAAAAGGAATAAAAATTTTCATTGGAAATTCTACGGAAAATATAAAACGGAATTTTGATTTAGTAATTTATAGCCCCGCTGTAAAACCCGACAATCCCGAATTAAAATCCTACAAAGAAAAGGGGATTAAGTGCTTATCTTATCCGGAGGCGTTGGGAGAATTAACAAAAGAATATTTCACAATTGCGGTTTCGGGAAGCCACGGAAAAAGCACAACAACCGCAATGATAGCTTTAATTTTAATAAAAGCCGAGCTTGATCCAACAGTAATTGTTGGCACAAAACTTAAAGAATTTGGAAATTCCAATTTTAAAATGGGCAACGGGAAATGTTTGGTTATTGAAGCCTGCGAATATGACTCTTCATTTTTGCGCTACCAGCCCGAGATAATTGTTATTACAAACATTGATAAGGAACATTTGGATTATTTTAAAACCTTTGCAGGCGTTAAAAAAGCGTTTAATGACTTTATTGCGCGACTGCCCGCAGGAGGTTTTTTAGTGTTCAATAAAGACGACGTAAAAAATTCAAAATTTAAAATACAAAAATTAAAATCAAAGCTGAAAATAAAAATAATAAATTATTCTGCAAAGCAACCGGAGGCGCTAATAATAAAGGCAAATTTAAAAATACCGGGCGAACATAATGTTTCCAATGCATTAGCCGCCCTAACTGTTGCAAGAATTTTAAAAGTTAAGAACGAAACAGCAATAGGGGCGCTGTCGGAATTTAAAGGAACATGGAGAAGATTTGAAGAGCGCGATTCAAAAATTGAAAAATTGAAAAACGTAAAAATTATTTCTGATTATGCGCATCATCCAAATGAAATTAGGGCAACTCTGAAGGCAGCGCGCGAAAAATATCCTGTTGAAAAAATTTGGTGCGTTTTCCAGCCGCATCAGAATCAAAGAACATATTATTTATTTAATGATTTTGTAAAAACTTTTTATGAAACAGAAATTGATAATATAATAATTACGGACATTTATAATGTTGCGGGCAGAGAAACAGAAGAATTAAGCGCCCAAATAAGCTCTAAAAAACTTGTAGAAAAAATTAAAAGGCAAAACGTGGTTTATTGCGCGACGAACGAATTAGAAAAATTTATCAACGCAAATGTAAAATCCGGCGATATTTTAATAATTATGGGAGCGGGCGATATTTACAAACTCGCCGATAAATTCTAATTTTTTGCAAAAAAAACAAGAGCCTTGCTGCCAATTGGCGGCGAGGCTCTATAAGTGTGCGGATTGCAAGACGGGCTACATTGCCTTGGACTTAAGATCCCTTCGCTTACGCGCTTCCGGCGCTGCTGCGAATGTCTCATGGAAGCGGGAAACCCTGCCGTTTCCGTTTGTCGGCTCGCCGGGAACGAGCACCGGTTTTTGTGGGACGCAGTTGAAGTTTCCAACAACGATCTGCGGCGATTTTTTACGCCATCCATTGATATCCATGACTTTTCCTTCCAGTCTTCTTCCTATTGGGTAAAACGAAACACGGTTCCTCCTCATTCTCGAAGACTGCTTTTTTTCTCCTTTCCTAAAAGCAGTGTTAAGTTTTCAAGTTACAGATTAATTATCATCTCATTTTTATAGCTTGTTGTCAATATGTGGATATTGGCTTTCTTTTTTAGCAGAAAATGATATGATTTAATAACGGTTTTAATAATAAAAATATGATAGATGAAATTTTAACAAGAGGAGTGGACGAGGTAATTGATAAAAAAAATCTCGAGGAAAAACTGGCGTCAGGAAAAAAACTTAGAATAAAACTTGGAATTGACCCGACAAGCCCAAATTTGCATTTGGGCCGGGCAATTCCGTTGCTTAAATTGCGGGATTTTCAAAACGCCGGGCATAAAATTATTTTAATTATTGGTGACTTTACCGGAGTAATTGGCGATACTTCCGACAAGGAAAGCGAACGCCCGATGCTTGGTGAAAAAATAATCAAGCAAAATATGAAAACTTACATTAAGCAAGCCGGAAAAATTCTGGATATTAAAAAATGCGAAGTCAGGCATAATTCGGAGTGGTTAAAAAAATTAGACTACCACGAAATTGGCAGACAAGCCGAAAATTTTTCTTTAAATGAATTTATTTCACGCGAAAATATTAAGAAAAGACTGGACGATGGGAAAAGAATTTCTTTGCGCGAATTGATGTATCCCTTAATGCAAGGATATGACTCTGTGGCAATAAAAGCAGGTGTTGAAATTGGCGGAACAGACCAGCGGTTTAACTTGCTTGCCGGCAGACAATTGCAAAGGTTTTACAAACAAGAACCTCAAGACATAATTACAAATCCCTTAATTGAAGGTTTGGACGGCCGAAAAATGAGTTCGAGCTGGGGCAATACTGTAAATCTTCTTGATTCGGCCGATGAAATGTTTGGAAAAATTATGTCATTAAAGGATGAATTTATAATAAAATATTTTACTTTAGTCACGCGGGTGAGGTTGCAAGAAATTGAGGAAATTAAAAAAATACCAAATCCAAGAGATCAAAAAGCAATTTTAGCTAAGGAAATTGTAAAAATGTACCATGGCGAAAAATTAGCAGAAAGAGCAGAAAAGGAATTTAATAAAATTTTTAGAAATAAAGAATTACCGAGCGATATGCCGGTTTTGGAAATTCCAGCTGGAAAATATAATATTATTGATTTATTGTGCCTGCCGGCAGGCAGGCAGGCGACACCGTTAGTTCCGTCCAAAAATGAAGCCAAAAGGCTTGTAGAACAAAAAGCAGTTGAAATTTTGAACGGAGAAAATAAAACGAAAATTACAGACTGGAAAGCAGAAATTAATTTGGAAAACGGAACGATCATAAAGGTTGGCGGCAGGCGATTTATGAAATTAAAATTAAAGTAATGACAAACAAAAAATTTATGTCAAGATTTTTAGTTAAAGACACAGCAAAACATATCGGAGAAAAGGTCAGAGTATGCGGATGGGTGAACTCAAGAAGAGCCCATGGAAAAATTTTATTTATTGACTTGCGCGACATTTCCGGAGTTTTACAGGTTGTTTTTGTGCCCTCAAATAAAGAAGTTTATGATTTGGCAGAAACTTTAAGGCCGGAATGGGTAGTGGAAATTGTCGGGCAAATTGTCAAAAGGCCGGAAAATATGGTTAATGCTAAAATTGAAACCGGCCAGGTGGAAATGTCCGTGGAAAGCTTGAAAGTTTTAAATGAATCTAAAACGTTGCCTTTATCTATTGAAACCGACGGCTATGAAATTGGGGAAGAAACAAGAATGAAATACAGATACTTGGATTTGCGCAGGGAAAGAATGAAAAATAACCTTATTGCGCGGCATAAAGTTATAAAATTTATCAGGGACTTTTTGGACAAAGAAAATTTCACTGAAATTGAAACTCCAATTTTGACAAAATCAACACCCGAAGGCGCCAGAGACTATATTGTTCCCTCCAGATTGAATGCAGGAAAATTTTACGCGCTTCCTCAATCGCCCCAGCAATATAAACAACTTTTAATGGCAGCCGGCTTAGAAAAATATTTTCAAATTGCAAAGTGCCTGCGAGATGAAGACCCGCGAGGGGACAGGCAGCCGGAGTTTACACAACTTGATCTTGAAATGAGCTTCGTGGAGCAAGAAGATATTATGGACTTAACAGAACGGCTTTTAATTTTAATTGTAAAAAATTTATTTCCAAACAAAAAAATACAAGAAATTCCTTTTCCCAGAATTTCCTACAAAGACACAATGGCAAAATATAAAACTGACCGACCAGACCTAAGAAAAGATAAAAAAGACAAAGATTTATTGGCTTTTTGCTGGATTATTGATTTCCCGTTTTTTGAAAAAACCGATGAAGGAGGGTGGACTTTTACCCATAATCCATTTTCCGCAGCAAAACAAGAATTTGACACAGATTTATTAGATAAAAAAAACATAGATAAAATTTTAACCAGCCAATATGATGTTGCCCTTAACGGTTTTGAAATTGGCGGAGGAAGCGTGAGAAACCACAGGCCCGAAGGCCTGCAAAAAGTTTTTGAAATAATGGGCTACAAAAAAGAAATTATACAAGAAAAATTCGGACATATGATAGAAGCATTTAAATACGGCACTCCGCCGCATGGAGGAATTGCGTGGGGCCTCGACCGTTTTTTTGCTTTATTGCTAAACGAACCGAACATAAGAGAGGTTATCGCATTTCCAAAAACCGGCGACGGCAGGGACTTTATGATGCAAACTCCCTCGGAAGTTGATAAAAAACAGCTTGAAGAATTACACATAAAAATTTCTAATACAAAAAAACCGGAAAAAAAATAATGAACATAAAGCGCGCTATTTGCGGATTTTTATTATCGTTTGTTTTTATGTTTGTTTTTTTATATGCAATTTCGAGCGCGCAGCTAATTTTCCAGCCGGCGGGCATTTCACAAGCTCTGCAAATAATTGAAGAAGAGGATACCATAGAAAATATTGCCGCGCCAATTGAAAATTTGGAAATAAACGCAGGGGCGGCAATTTCCATTGAAAGCAATCTATTAGACGCAAGCAAGATTATTTTCGAAAAGGAAAGCGAAAAAAAATTGCCGATTGCCAGCTTAACCAAGCTAATGACGGCAATTATTGTTTTAGATAATTACGATTTGTCAAAAATCATTACAGTGGATAAACTTGCGGATTTGCAGGCTCCAATGAAACAGGATGTAAAACTGGGCGACGCAATGCCAATTGAAAGCTTTTTAGAAATAATGCTTGTTACATCCTCCAATAAATCGGCTTTTACTTTGGCGCAAGCAATGGGTGAAGAAAAATTTGTGGGCCTAATGAACCAAAAAGCAAAAGATTTGGGCATGGTAAATACTTTTTTTGCGGACCCAACAGGCCTAAGCTCGAAAAATGTTTCAACCGCCGTTGATTTATCCGAGCTTGCAGAATATATTTTAAAAAATTACGCTAAAATTGCCGACATCAGCAGGACAGAACAGCTGGATATTCCGAATTTCGGAAAAATAACAAACACCGACCAGCTTTTGACCGAAATTCCCGAAACAGTTTGCAGTAAAACAGGATATACAACGGAAGCAAAAGGATGTTTGCTCTTGGCGATGTATAATATAGAAAAAAATAATTACTTAATACACGTAATTTTGGGCGCGGACGACAGGTTTACTGAAATGAAAAAATTAATTTCAACTTGCAAATGACAATTTTAACCTTCAACGTAATTAAAGTTTTCAGCCTGGCGGCTATTGCGTCGGCTTTGGCAATCTTCTGGTGCCCGATGCTGACAAATTTTTTATACAAGCATAAACTTTGGAAAACATCTGCCAGAAAAAAAGCAATATCGGGCGAAGATGCAACTGTTTTTAACAGCCTTCACAAAGAGAAAGAAGTGGGAACCCCGCGCATGGGCGGGCTGCTAATTTGGATTACCGTTGTATTGGTAACTTTTATTTTTTATTTTACTCCATTTAATTTTTTATCCAGAGGGCAAACGTGGCTTCCGCTTTTCACTTTAATTGTCGCTTCTGTTGTCGGATTGGTTGATGATTTTTTAGTTGTAAAAGGCTGGGGAAAATATATTGGAGGAGGAATTTCTTTTAAAAAAAGATTATTTTTAGTTGCTCTAATCGGGCTTATTGGCAGTATTTGGTTTTATCAAAAATTAGGCTGGGACGTTGTTTATATCCCTTTTGTTGGAGATGTTTCTTTCGGTCTTTGGTATATTCCTTTTTTTATTTTAGTAACTGTTGCCTGCTGGTCCGGCGGAATAATAGACGGCATAGATGGTTTGGCCGGCGGAACTTTTGCTTCAATTTTTGGAGCATTTTCTATAATTTCTTTTTCGTTGGGAAAAATTGACTTGGCAGCTTTTTGCGCGGTAATTTGCGGAACCCTGTTTGCGTTTTTATGGTTTAATATTCCTCCTGCCAGATTTTATATGACAGAAACCGGCATTCTTGGGCTTACTGCGGTTTTATCGGTGGTTGCTTTTCTCACTGATTCGGTTTACGTTTTGCCAATAATTGCCGGGCTTCTGGTAATTGAGGTTTTGTCTGTAATAATCCAGCTTTTATCAAAAAAAATAATTAAGAAAAAAATATTTCTATCAACGCCGATTCATCACCACTTTGAGGCTTTAGGCTGGCCGGCCTATAAAGTTACCATGCGCGCATGGATTATTGGCATAGTACTGGCATTTGCAGGAGTAGCAATCCGCCTGCTAAGGTAGGCTGCGGTTTTCGTATTTTTTGTTGACATAATTAGCCTTAGTGTGTTAGGGTTATTCATTAAACAAAAACCTATGAAAATCATAAATAAAGCATATTTATTAATATTTATCGCTGTAATTTGCTTGCTGTTTTTGTCGGTGGCATCCCAGCCCGCAAAAGCCTGCGCAGGATGCGGCACAAGCTGCACTTATCACGCATACAGAAACTGTTATGGCAATGGAGTTTACTGGTTCGACTCGTGCGGGAATGTACAAGATCTTTATCAAATTTGCGCAGGATCGCAAAAATGCCAATACGGGCAGTGTGTTGTTAGGTATATTCCTATTCCAGTTCCTGCGCCAAAACCTGTTGCACCACCAGAACCAGCCCCCGCTCCAACTCCGCCTCTGCCAACTGATACAACTGATAATAATATCGCCCCATTTTCAATTTCATTTTCCGCAAGGCAAAATCAAAATACCGAGCAATGGCAAAAAACAGCAAGCATCGGCGCAAACAGCGCAATTTTATTTAGGATAAGCGCTGTAAATAATTCAGGAGATATAATAAATGACATAAATATTTCAACAAACATTCCAAGCAAGATCACTTCTATTGGAAAACTTCAGGTTGACGAAATACCGTTTTCCGGAGACATAATTTCCGGCATAAATATTGGGCAATTAGCTCCCGGAACCGCAAAAATAATAACTTTTGAAGGCAAAACTCAAGGTATTTCGCAAACATCTTCCGAACAAGCAGTCGCAACAATTACTGCTTTAAACATCATGCAAACCGATTCTGTTTTAATAAATTTTACACAAAGCCCGGCGAGCGTTGCGCAAGCTGCTTCTACGCAGGCCGCATCCGGATTTCTGGCATTTTTAAAGCGCTGGTATTTATGGATTTTGGTTGGACTCGTTTTAATAGTCTTATTTGTTATTGTTTTTAGACGCCTCTCGTCTAACATATAAAATTTGCATCTATTGACAAGTGGGTTGTTTTTGTAGTATAATAAATAAAGAAGTGAATGCGTTCTAAACTTCCTGCAACTTTGCAGAATGAACGCGCATGGCAAAAAGGGAGTGAGGCCATGAATAAAAAAGCGTTGTTAGCGCTGGCTGGATTATTGCTTATGCAATTCTTTGGATGCCAATCATTGGCTCCGAAGGAAAAAGCAATTCCGCTGAAGGTTACAGAGGCGGGAATTGCCGAAGCCCTTGCCTTTTCAAGCGTCAAAACGTTTAAATTTCATGTTGACATGGAAGTCGCCATGAAATAGCTAATTCGGGAGACTGGAGCATTGCGCTCCGGCCTCCCTCTTTTTTTTAATGAAATTTTTTGGTATACTAAAAAAATAATTTATGCAACAAAAAGCAACTGTTTTTGAATTTACCTCATATAAATTTGAACCGGAAAAAAGGCGGATTTATTTTAATTACAAAACGGAATTTAAAAATTTTGAGCCAATTTTGTTTACAGAAATGATTGAATTACAGGATGAACCAGATTTCGAAAATTTACCAGCCGAATTTTTACAAAAAATATTTGAAGGGTTGCATTTAATTCTGGGAATAAGTTATTACAAGCTACATTGTGCGACAATTGTGCGACATAAATATAAATTAGCGAAAGAAGAAGTAAATTTTTGGAATACAGTTTACAAAAAAGGTCTAGGTGAGTTTTTTTACCGAAATAAATTGGACCCCAAAATATCCCCAAGATTTTCTTTTGATAAAAAACTAAAATCACATAATTATAGAATTCCATTAAACGACAAATTTTTTGTTGCGGTCTCTGGAGGAAAAGATTCTGTTGTGGCCGCCGAATTATTGAAAAAGCAGGGGATTGATGTAATTGCTGTTTTTACCGAAACTCAAAAAAAATCTTTACTGGTTGATAAAGTAATAGAAGTGTCCGGATTGGAATCCCTAAAAATCAAACGCTTTATGGACTGGAAGGTTTTAGACAAAAATGCAGGATATTTTCAAGGCCATATACCAATTTCCGCAATTTATGCATTTTTGTCGGTTTTGTGTTGTGTTGTGTATAAAAGAACATACTTTGCAATGTCTAACGAACATAGCAGTAATTTTGGAAATACAAAATACAAAGGAGAAATTATAAACCACCAGTGGTCAAAATCAATTGAATTTGAAAATCTTTTTCAAAATTATATAAAAGATTTTGTAACTCCCGATGTTTATTATTTTTCATTATTGCGTCCATTCTACGAAATAAGAATTGCAGAATTGTTTTGTAAATATAAAAAATATTTTACGTATTTTTCAAGTTGTAATAAAAATTTTAAAATTGAAACAGTTCAAAATAAATTATGGTGCGGAGAGTGCCCAAAATGTGCCTTTGTGTTTTTATTACTTTCTCCGTTTTTGGAGAAACAAGAGCTCTTAAATATATTTGGAAGGAACCTTTTTGAAGACGAAAAACTTTTACCGTTGTTTACAGATATTTTAGGTTTTGGAAAATTAAAACCCTTTGATTGCGTGGGTACTTTTGATGAATCAAAAGCGGCCTTGTATATGGCGCGAGAAAAATTTGAAGACTCGCTAGTTGTTAAGGAGTTTTCAGCAAAAATTAAAAATCCTGAAAAATTTGTTGAAAAAGTTTTCAAAACCCAAGAGTCAAATGTTCCTGACCGTTTAAAATTTTTGGGAATGAAAAACGCCACTGTCCTAGGTTTTGGAAAAGAGGGTGAAGCAACAAAGGAATATCTAAATACTAATTTTTCAGATTTAAAAGTTGATATTTTAGACCAAAAATTTAATGAGGACTATCTAGAAAAACAGGTAAATTATGATATTTTAGTAAAAACTCCGGGCATTCCTAAAAATAAAATTAAAATTCCGTACACAACTGCCACAAACATATTTTTTTCAGAAATAAAATCACGGGAAAACAAAATAATAGGAGTTACTGGAAGCAAAGGAAAAAGTACGACAGCGTCATTAATTTATCACATACTCAAGCAAGCCGGAAAAAACGTTTTTTTGCTGGGCAATATTGGGAATCCGATGTTGTCAGTTTTATTGCAGGAGATAAAAAGTGATGTAATTTTTGTTTTAGAGCTTTCAAGTTATCAGCTAGATGATATTAAATTTTCACCAAACATTGCGGTTGTGACAAATTTATTCCCAGAACACATGGATTATCATAAAAAACTGGAAAACTACTACGGCGCGAAAAAAAATATAATAAAATTTCAGGAAGCCGGCGATTATTTTATTTTTAATAGTAAAAATATTTTGGTAAAAAAATGGGCTGCGCGCGCCACATCTAAAGTAATTAATTTTTCAAAAGCAAAGTTATCAACAAACATAAAACCAAAAATTTTGGGCGAACATAATTTAAGTAATATAAAGGTGGCGGTGGCAGTAGTAAAAATTTTAGAAGTGGGGGATAGCGACATAATTTCTGCAATAAACTGTTTTAAGGGTTTGCCTCATCGGCTTGAATTTGTTGGAGAATTTGAGGGCATTAAATTTTACGATGATGCAATTTCAACGACTCCCGAGTCAACAATAATGGCGATTGAATCACTAAAAAATGTGGATACAATCTTTTTAGGAGGTGAGGACAGGGGCTATAATTTTACGCAGTTAGAAGAAACGATTAAAAAATATAAAATAAGGAATATTGCGCTTTTTCCCAACAGCGGAAAAAAAATTAAACTAAAAGGCTTAAATATTTTAAAAACTAAAAGGATGGAAGAAGCAGTAAAATTTGCTTTTAGGTTCACGAAAAAGGGAAGCGTTTGCCTGCTTTCTTGCGCATCACCAAGTTATTCGTTATGGAAAAATTTTGAAGAAAAAGGAGACCAATTTAAAAAATTCGTAGAAATGTACAATGAAAAAGCATTTTAATTATTTTTTATTTTTCTTAGTTGTCTTTTTGGTTGGCTTCGGCATTGTATTTTTGGCTTGCCTTTCGGCTCCTGCAAGCTTGCAGAGATTTGGCAATACAAATTATTATCTGTTCCATCAAATAATTTCGGGGCTTATACCGGCAATTATTTTAGGAATTACCGGCTATAAAATTTCTCTAAAATTTTTAAAAAAATGGGCGCCGCTTTTAGTTTTTTTAAATCTAATTGCTTTATTTTTGGTTTTTCTGCCCAAAATTGGAAATGAGGCTGGCGGAGCCAGCCGGTGGCTAGGAATTGGCGGGTTTATGCTCCAGCCATCTGAATTTCTAAAAATTACAGCTATTTTATATTTATCTGCATGGATTGCCTCAAAACTTTCTGAAAACAATGCTTTAGACTGGAAATCTGTCACAAAAAAAGGTTATCATAATGTAATATACATATTTGTTCCTTTTGTTATTTTTTTAGGGATAATCGCAATTGCCTTATTTTTCCAAAGAGATGCCAGCACTTTGGGAATTATCACTTTGACTTTGCTTGCCTTATATTTTTCTGCAAAAACTCCTTTGTGGCACACCTTGCTGATATTAATTTCCGGAGCGAGTATTTTGCTATTTTTAATCAGGTTTGAACCATATCGCATGGACCGCTGGTTAATTTTTTTGCATCCGGACTCCGATCCGCTTGGCAAAGGATTCCAGTTGCGCCAATCGTTAATTTCTCTGGGTTCTGGAGGAGTTTTTGGAAAAGGGCTTGGAATGTCAACCCAAAAATTTGGCTTTTTGCCGCAGGCAATATCAGACTCAATTTTTGCAATAATCGGCGAAGAAATTGGAGCAATCGGATGCATAATTTTAATTGGCTTATTTATTTTATTTTTCTGGCTGGGAATTCAAATTGCAAAAAATACAAATGACCGGTTTTCAAAAATGACGGCTATAGGAATTGTTGTATGGATATGCCTGCAAACATTTATAAATATGGCTTCTGTGGCGGGAATTTTCCCGCTTGCCGGAATTCCTTTGCCATTTTTTTCGTATGGCGGATCGCACCTAGCAGTTGAACTTTTCGGCGTCGGCTTATTGTTAAACATTTCAAAAAACACATGAAGATATTATTTACGGGAGGGGGAACGGGAGGGCATGTTTTTCCCTTAGTTGCAATTGTCAGAGAGATACGGAGAATTTATCCAAAAAAAGATTTGGAATTTTATTATTTGGGCCCAAAAGACGACTTTGGATTAATTTTATTGCAACAGGAAGATTTAATTATCAAAACAATTGTTTCCGGAAAATTGCGGAGATATTTTTCCTTTCAAAATTTTGTTGATATTTTTTTTAAAATTCCATTTGGCGCAATTCAAAGCTTCTTTTTTCTTCTAGCAATAAAACCTGATTTGGTTTTCAGCAAAGGCGGCTCGGGATCAATTTCTGTAACGTATTCAGCCCGGCTTCTAAAAATTCCCGTGTTTTTGCATGAGTCTGACGTTGTACCGGGTCTTTCAAACCAAAAAACAGCAAAATGGGCAAAGAAAATTTTTGTTTCATTTCCAAAAACAGAATATTTCGATCAGAAAAAAACAACGCTAACCGGCAACCCGATAAGAAAAGAGGTTTTAGAAGGCGACAAAAAAACAGCCGGAGAATTGTTTAACCTAACCTTTTCAAAGCCGATATTTTTAATAATGGGAGGCTCGCAGGGCGCAGACGCGATCAATGATTTTGTTTTAAGAACCTTGAATATTTTATTAAACGATTACGAAATAATCCATGTTACCGGCAGAGAAAATTTCAAAGAAACTTCTGCCGAGGCTCAAGTTGTCGTTGAAAAAGATTTAGATAAATATTATCATCCAATTGGATTTTTGGACGAGGAAAAAATAAAACATGCCTACAAAGCGACCGATTTGATAATTTCCCGTTCGGGATCTGGATCAATTTTTGAAATTGCGGCAGTTGGCGCGCCCGCCATTTTGGTGCCGTTGCCAAGCGCGGCCGGCGACCACCAATCAAAAAACGCATACGCCTATTCGCTGGCCGGAGCCTGCGAAGTTATTGAGCAAGAAAATTTAACCCCTAATTTTTTTATGGAAAAAATAAAGTTATTATTTTTACACAAAGAAAAATTGGAAGCAATGAGGCAATCGGCCTTGGATTTTGCAAAGCCATTGGCAGCTGCCGCAATCGCCCGCGAAATTTTAGAATTTCTAATGCTCGACTAAAACAATAAAATGAAAAAAGAAACTAAAAAATTAGATAGGGAAGTGAGGACAAGAATTGCGCCGTCGCCGACAGGTCCCGCTCACATTGGAACCGCAAGGACCGCGCTTTTTAATTATTTATTTGCAAAAAATCCGCCAGGCGGCGGAAAAGGAAAATTTATTTTGCGAATTGAAGATACCGACAAAGAACGGTCTTTGCAAAAATGGACCGACGAGGTTATTGAACAATTAAAATGGCTGGGGATTGAATGGGATGAAGGCCCGGATATTGGAGGAACTTTTGGACCGTATAAACAATCACAGCGCGCTGAAATCTACAAAAAATATTTGGAAAAACTTTTTACGGAAGATAAAGCTTATTATTGTTTTTGCACAGAAGAAGAATTGGAAAATAAACGACAAGAACAAATGAGCAGGGGATTGGCTCCAAAATACGACGGCGCGTGCACGCGCTTATCTGCTGAAATTATTAAGAAAAATTTGACGGAAAAAAAACCGTCTGTAATAAGATTTAGAGTTGAAAACAAAAAAATAAAATTTAACGATTTAATTCGTGGCGACGTGGAATTTGATGCAGGGTTACTAGGGGACGTTGTCATTGCCAAAAATTTTGAAAACCCGCTGTACCACTTTGCGGTTGTTGTTGATGACTTTGAAATGAAAATAAGCCATGTAATCCGCGGAGAAGAGCATTTGTCAAATACGCCCCGCCAAATTTTATTGCAAAAGGCGCTTGGCTTCAATACTCCAATTTACGCGCATTTGCCTTTGATGCTGAATATGGACAAAAGTAAAATGTCAAAACGGCAGGGCGATGTTGCGGTGTCGGACTATCACAACAATGGTTATTTGCCAGAAGCATTGATAAATTTTATGGTTTTACTTGGCTGGAATCCTGGCACAGAAAAAGAAATTTTTTCTTTGTCGCAATTAAAAAAAGAATTCTCCGTTGAAAAGGTTCAAAAGGCCGGCGCTATTTTTAATGTTACCAGATTGGATTTTTTGAATGGATTTTATATTCGCGAAAAGGATATAAAAAAACTTGCAGAGCTTTGCAAGCCTTATTTGAAAGAAGCAGGCCTTTTGATTACTGGCCAAGTTTCAGAAAACACGCTTGAAAAGATTATAGAAGTTTCAAAAACACGAATGAAAAAACTTTTAGATATCGTTGAGTTGTCGGATTTCTTTTTTAAGGAAAATTTAAGTTTTGATAAAAATTTGTTAAAATGGAGTAAAATGGAGGATACCGATGTAAAAGAAGCGCTTTTATTGTGCCTGCCTGACGGCAGGCAGGCGACAAATAAAAAGTCACTGGGAGATCTTAATCCGAAAAAAGGGGAGTGGACTGTCCAAAAAATTAAAGAAGTTTTGGAAGATGCTGCAGTCGAGTTTAACAAGCAAAAAAATTACCCAGGAAAAAACAGGGGATTTTTATTGTGGCCATTGCGTGTGGCGCTGTCGGGCAAACAATTTTCGCCAAGCCCGTTTGAAATTGCGGAAATTTTAGGCAGAGAAAAAACATTAGAAAGAATTAATGAGGCAATAAAATTATTATGAATGAAAAAGGGTTTATAAAATATATCGTGATTATTGCTGTTATACTGGCAGTTGTTTTTGCGAGCCAACAGGCGTTTTTAAAAGAAAATCAGAAAACTTTTGTTTATGGCGCGATGGACCAAGGCAAGGCATATTTGGCAAAAGGGTCTGAATGGGTAACTTCAAAAATATACCCAAAAATTAGCGAGGAAGCGCAAAAGAGGGGAGAAGCAATAAAAAATGGAGTTGACCAGGAAAAAAATAAAATTTCTGAAAATATTGGAGAAAAAATTTCAAATTATTTTTCCGGAGTGGCCGACAGCGTTCTGCATCCCGGAACTCCACAGAACTGTCCGACCCAGCCAACCCAAACCCAACCAAATCCATAATAGATTTTGTATTCTTATATGTTTTGATCTATAATAGTATAAAGGTTCGCTTTATCAACATTTTGCGAACCATATATATTATGTTATAGTAGAAATATGGAGCAATCAGATAGGCCAATAATAAAACACCTTAATGATTTCCTTGACTATTGCGACGTTGAAAAAGGATTAAGAAGCAATACGCAAAAAAATTATAAGGAATATTTAAATAAATTTTTTTTGTGGCTGAAATCTCGCAATTTAGAAGCTATTCTCCCCCACCAATTGACCAAAGATCATATTTGGGACTACCGATTATTCCTTTCAAGGCGCCAGGACCCCAAAAACCATAAAACCCTTGAAAAAAGCACCCAAAACTACTATTTAATCGCTTTGAGAGCTCTTTTAGGCTACTTTATTGCAAAAGACATACTTTCGCTGCCTCCCGATAAAATTGTCCTTCCTAAGGGCGATAAAAGCGCGAAAAACGTAAAATTCCTTAATTTAGAGCAAATTGAGAAACTTCTAACTGCTGTTGAGCCTGCAGATAACATAAGGTTGCGTGACCGAGCTATTCTGGAAGCATTTTTTTCAACTGGCCTGCGCATTGCCGAACTTGTATCGCTAAATGCGGAACAATTTTCAACCACAAAAAATAAAACCGATTTTGAGCTGGGTGTTATTGGAAAAGGCGGCCGGCCGCGAACTGTCTTTTTTTCGGAGCGCGCCCTGACTTGGTTAAAAAGCTATCTAAAAACACGCAAGGATAAAGAAAAACCCCTTTTTATAAACGCGCGATATAAAAAAGGTTCTGACCGTCGTTTAACTCCGCGATATATTGAAAAGCTTATCAAAAAATATGCAATATTGTCTGGAGTGCCCTTGTCTACTACTCCTCACACGCTCCGCCATAGTTTTGCAACAGATCTTTTGAGCCAAGGCGCGGATATAAGACAGGTTCAGGAATTTTTGGGGCATAAAAGCATAATGACAACCCAGATTTATACGCACGTTACAAATAAGCAGCTGCGCGACATACACCGTAAATTTCACAGCGGAAAAGATTTTAAAAAATAATAATATTGTTGTCGCACAATAAAAAATCTGGCATAATAAATTATATGAAAAAAGAAAATTTTCCCGCCAAAGGCGCCCGCCTTGACCCGTCGGGGCAGGGACCAGCCTCGGGCTGGAGTGTTACAAGTTTGGTAAATAATGACGGATGTTTTGATTTACAGTTCCGCAAAGATACCAGGCGCGAAAGAACTAATTCCCCCACCTATTACCGCTGGAAGGCGCAATTTGTTATTACCGCGCAAAAAGAAAATATAAAATTATTGGAAAAAGTAAAAAAAGAAATTGGCTGCGGAGAAATTACCATTTCAAAAGATCAGGCGCGACTTTCTGTGCAAAAAATTGACGACATCAGTGAAATTGTCGCGCCTTATTTTAGAAAAAATTCTTTGGCTGAAAAAAAGAAAAAAGATTTTGAGCTTTGGGCAAAGGGAGTTGAAATTATCAAAAAAAATAAAGGCAAGCCGATATCTAACTGGAAAAAAAATGAGCTCTGCTCGCTAATTGAAATCCATAAATCTTCGGCAAAATACAAAAGCCGCCCAAGGGCGGCCAAATGGATTGACATGGCAAAAACAATTTCCCGACAATCTAAATTTGTCGCACAATAAAACTACTTACTGCCGATATAGCCTGCCAAGTCCAGTAAAAATTGCTTCTCTTTTTTGGGAAGCTTTGTTGCTAAAATTTCTTTCTTTGCCATGGCTATATAGTTTTTTGAAATTTCTTTACACTCATCAATTGTTTTTAAAACTAAAAGACTCGGCTGTCCTTCTTTTAAATCAGAATCAATATCTTTTATATCGTCTTCAATTTGAAAAGCTATTCCCAGCGGCACGCCAATTTTTTCAAGCAACAATAGCATTTTTGTTGGCGCGCCGGCCAGCAATGCACCCATTTGCAAAGGCCCGACAAAGGTGTAATAAGCGGTTTTGTTTTTGTAAATTTCAAAAACATCCTTTTCTCTTACAGTCCCCTTTTCTTGAGTTTTTCTCAGCCAGTATTCAAAAATTTCTCCGTGCGCGGTTGATATAAGAATTTGTTCTAATTTTTTTATCGCTTCAATTTTATTTTTGCCTGAAAACTTAGATTGCGATAATATTCTCCTGGCTAAAAATTCCATCATGTCCCCCATCACAACTGCCATGGATATACCGTAATATTCTTTTTCACTTTTATTTTTTAAATATTTTTCGTTTTCAAAAGTATGGTGCAAAGCGGGCTTGCCACGACGCATTTTTTCCTCGTCAAGAATGTCGTCGTGAATAAGCAAAAAATTATGTATTAGTTCAATGAAAATAGCTGTTTTTAGAATGTTTTTTTTATCTTTTCCACCGGATAATAAATAGCCGTAAATTACAAGTATGGCGCGAATTCTTTTTGCGGGCCGCAACGAAAACTCCTTTAGCGTTTTTAAAATATCTTTTAAAAAAAGTGATTTTGTTTTTTTTATTTCTTCAGTAAAAAATAAAACCAGCTGATTATTTATTTCAGCTTGAAATTTAGATAAATTTTTTAAAAAAATTTTCGTCATTTTCCAAAGCGCCTCTGTCGGCGGTCAAATTCATCAATGGCCGCATCTAAGTCCTGCTCGGTAAAATCTGGCCAAAGTTTTTGAGAAAAATATAATTCAGAATAGGCAGCCTGCCATAAAACAAAATTAGACAGCCGCATTTCTCCTCCGGCCCGTATTATTAAGTCTGGATTTGCCAAGCCGGCAGTGGATAAATAATCGTCAATTAAACCCTCATCAATTTTTTCTGGAGCAATGCCCTCTTTTAAAATATTTTTTACAGCATTTAGAATATCCCATTTTCCGCCGTAACTTACAGCAAGATTTAAATGAAATTCATTATTATTTTTTGTTGAGTCCTCAACTTTTTCAATAACTTTTTTCAAAGATTCGGGCAGTTTTTCTTTTTGGCCGATAATTTTTACCTTCACCCCTTCTTTATTGAAGCTATCTATTCCCTGCCCCAAATATTTTTCAAGCAGTTTCATTAAATAATCAACTTCTTCCGGAGCCCGGTTCCAATTTTCGGTTGAGAATCCAAAAACAGTGATAATTTTTACCCCTTTGTTTTTACACCACCTCAAAAAATCGTCGAATTTTTTTTCGCCTGCCAGATGTCCGTCTAACGAAGCCATGCCTTTTTGCTTTGCCCAGCGGCGATTTCCGTCTGGAAATAAAACTATATGATTAGGTATGTTCATTTATTGTTTTGACTGTTCTATTTGTATTGGAATTTTATTTTGATATTTTGCGGTAATAAATCCTATTGCAAATGAAAGTAAAATTAAAAGCGCGACTATTATAAATAATATTATATCATAAACGCTTCTATCATAGAAGCGTTTGACAAAGCCTAAAATTTTTGTTAATCTTTCTTTATACATAATGTAACAAATAGCGGCATGTCGCCATCGAAACAAGTGTATAAATATATCATGTTTCAATTGCGACATGAATTTAATCTCTCCGCTCTATAAATTCACATGTCAAAAACCAAACAAGGAGGCTCTTCCAGGCTTGGAAGGGATTCTGCCGCCCAAAGGCTTGGAATTAAAATTTCTGCAGGCCAAACTGCCAAAATTGGAAATATAATCGTAAGGCAGAGAGGCACAAAATATCTTCCAGGAAAAAATGTAAAAGTCGGATCTGATGACACTATTTACGCAATGAAAGACGGCGTGGTAAAATTTGTTTCAAAGCAGAAAAAACTTTTTAACGGAACAAGAAGATCTGCAAAGGTAGTCTCGGTAGAATCAGCAAAATAAGGTAATATTTAAAAAACAAAAGAACATTTTTTCGCGCGCCTGCCCACGGCCAACCCGAGCGAAAAAATATCTCTTTTGTTTTTTTATTTCTGCCCGATTGCAACGCGTATAAATTCTTTAAACAAAGGATGCGGTTTCATCGGCCGGGATTTAAATTCCGGATGGAATTGCGTAGCCACAAAGAAAGGGTGGTTTTGTATTTCTATAATTTCAACCAAATTTGATTTTGGATTTATGCCCGCAATCACAAGACCCTTTTCCATAAGCCCGTCCAAATATGTATTATTTACCTCGTATCTGTGGCGGTGCCTTTCAGAAATAAGAGAAGCATCGTATGTTTTTTGGCTTACAGTGCCAGGAGTTAATTGACAGTCATAAGCGCCAAGCCGCATTGTGCCTCCGTAACGTTTTTCTTTAAGCAAATCTTTTTGTTCGTCCATTACATCAATTACCGGATTTTTGGGATTTTTTTCAAACTCGCGCGAGGTGGCATCTTTTATGCCGGCAACATTTCTGGCAAATTCAATAACTGAAAGCTGTAATCCAAGGCACAACCCCAAAAACGGAATTTTATTTTTTCTGCAATATCCAATAGCTTTTATTTTGCCTTCCACTCCCCTGTTTCCAAAGCCTCCAGGAACTATTATGCCGTCATATTTTTTTAATTCGCTTAAAGTTTTTTCATCTTTTTCATAAGTATTGGAGTCAAGCCACTCTACAACCGGCTTTTTATCCCATGCGTAAGCGGCATGTCTTACAGACTCCAAAACCGAAATATACGAGTCTGTTAAAATAAAATCTCCGCTGCCAAAATATTTTCCGACAATGCCAATTTTCACTTCGCCGTTTGGATTTTGAATGCCATGCACAAATGCGCGCCATTCTTCTAAGTCTTTATTTTTGGGTTTCAAAAAAAGTTTTTTTAAAATTCTTCCGCTGATATTATCATTTTCAAGATTTACCGGAATTTCATAAATACTCTCCACATTTGGAGCAGAAACAACATCGCCTTCTTCCAATCCGCACATAAACTGTATTTTTTCTTTTCTCTTTTGATCAAGGGTGCCAGGGGCTCTGGCTAAAATAATATCTGGTTGAATCCCAACGGAATTTAGGCTTTTTACGGCGTATTGAGTTGGCTTAGTTTTAAGTTCATTTCCGCCCGCTCCCAATGCTGGAATAAAACTAACTAAAACAACAACAACATCTTTGGGTCTTTTAATTTTTAGCATGCGTATGGCTTCTAAAAAAAGTATGTTTTGATATTCTCCAACGGTTCCGCCCACTTCAATAATTACAATGTCGGAGTGATTTTTTTTGGCGGCGTTATTTATTCTGTTTATGACCTCAAGCGGAATTTGCGGAACCACATCTACGCACTTTCCGCCATATTCCATTGCCCTCTCCTTATTAATAACAGACAAATAAACACTGCCTGTTGTCATGTAATTTGCGCCAGATAAGCTTGTGTCTAAAAATCTCTCGTAATTTCCCATATCCTGGTCGCATTCCATTCCATCGTCTAAAACAAAAACTTCCCCGTGTTCGGTGGGACTCATTGTGCCGGCATCAACATTTACGTACGGATCAATTTTTATGGCTGTGACGCTAAATCCGCTAGACTGTAAAATTTTACCAATTGAGGCAGCCGCCACGCCTTTCCCAACTCCAGACATTACCCCGCCCGTAACGAAAATATATTTTGTTGGCATATTGAGTAAATTTTTTTATTCTTCTTCTTTTTTCTCGTCTTTTTCAGCAGTAATAATTACTTTTATTTCTGCTTCCAGATTATGGTCTAAATTTATGCTCACCGGAAATTCACCGGTCGCCTTAATCGGATTTTCCAATTTTACTTGGGATTTTTTAATTTCAAAACCCAGCTCCTTTAATTTTTCAATAATTTTTTGGCTGGTAATAGATTCAAAGAGCTGTCCTTCGTCTCCAACCTTTACGTCAATATTGAGCTCTAGTCCGTCAAAGCTTGATGCCAAAGCCTGTGCCTTTTTTAAATCTTCTTCGGCTTCTTTTTCTATCACCCCTTTTTTGCTTGCCAGCCATTTTAGGGCTTCTTTTGTGGCTGCTTTCGCCAATTTTTCCGGCAGTAAAAGGTTTCGGGCATAGCCGTTTTTTACTTCTTTTACTTCATATTTTTTTCCAAGGCCTTCAACGTCTTGCAGTAGAATTACTTTCATAGTTGTTTTTTAAATATATTACAATTAAATATTTTACTTCATCCCATTAATTAATTCAAGTGCTTTGTCGAGCTGCGGGTCTTTTTTGTCCTCAATATCCTTGTCTGAAATTTCAACTTTTACATCGGGTTCCAACCCGATTTCAGAAATTGAATCGCCCTTCGGAGTGAGCCATTTGGCAATTGTAATTTTCAAAAATGATCCGCCCCGTAAATTTGTAACCTCCTGCACAGAACCTTTGCCGAATGATTTTGTTCCAATTAATTTAATGTTCCTGTTGTCGCGCAAAGCCCCGGCTAAAATTTCAGAAGCGGAAGCAGAACCTTGATCAATTAAAATTACCACCGGATAATTTGCAAGCTCGGCATTTCCTTCTGCTTTATAAATTTGCTGTGTTTTGCCTTTTCCAAAATCCTCAATGGTTACAGTTTGCCCCTGCTTTAAAAACCAACCGGCAATATTTTGCGCCGCTTCCAGATAGCCTCCGGGATTTCCCCGTAAATCCAAAATAATTTTTTTTGCAGGGCTTTGCAAAATCTTTAGAGCGGCTGTTTTAAAATCGGCAGGCAGCGTTTCGCCAAATTCGTTAAATCGTATGTAGGCGATGTTGCTGTCTTTTATTTCCCATTTCATTGTGGGCACAACAATTGTGTCACGTGTAATTTTAAAATCCTTAGCACTTGTCCAGCCCTCTCTAAAAATATTTAAAGTTACAATAGTCCCCTTTTTCCCGCGAATTAAAGTTACAGCCTCCTCGGTTGTCATACTTGTCGCGTCTTTTGAGTCAATTTTTAAAATTAAATCTCCGGATTTTAACCCAGCTTTTTCGCCCGGAGTTCCGGATAAAGGAGCAACTACTGTGAGCATTTCTTTTTTTATTCCAATTTCCACTCCTATGCCATCAAATGATCCAGACAGATCTTGCTGGAATCTTTGAGCTTGGTTTGGGTCAAAAAAATCAGTGTACGGGTCGCCCAATGATTTTGTCATTCCTTCAATGGCTCCGTAAACAACTTTTTGATTATCTATTTTAGAAGGGTCAATAAAATTTTGCGAAAGTTTGCTGTATGCATCCCAAAATAATGAAAAGTCAATTGTTCCGGGCTGGGGCACATAGTATGCAATTTTATTTACGCCAACCCAAATTCCCGCTCCAAAGACCAACACAAATGCCAAAACCAATATAAATGAATAAACTGCTTTTCTTTTTGTAATAAGCATAATGTAAATTATTCTAATTTCTAATTATTCTTATCTATTTATACCAAAAAAAATGGAGCAGTGCAACATTACGGTCCACCACCACGTAACTCGTGTATAATACAATAGTTATGCCAGAATTTACACGATCGTAGTTTTTTTGTCACAACTATAATGTCGCACAACAAACAAAAAGGCGCGGTACGTACGCGTCTTTTTGTTTCACCCGCCGAAGCTTTATGCGAAGGCGGGCATTACTTCCATTTAAGTTCCGCTTGCGCGAAACGATCCAATGTTTGTTTTATCTTTCCTCAATTTTTCTTTGCATATCAGAAATAATTTTTCCCGCTGTATCCTTTCCGCCAAGCCCGATTGCCAATCCAATTCCCAAAGCCAATGCGGCAACCACGCCATAAACAATTGCGTTGTAAAGGGTTTGGATAAACACTCCTGCTTGAGGCGGCAAAAGCAACCCCAAAACCAAGAAAAATGTAAACACCCAAATTGCTCCTTTCACAATTGAAGCGGCAACATAACCATATCCCACTTTCAATCTTTCCACTGTTGCCCTGACAATTTTTTCTACAATGTCAGAAATAATAATAGCAACAACAAAAACTAAAACAGCTACAATTACATTTGGCAAATAATTCAATACTTGAGTTAAAAATCCCGCAAAAGCATTTAATCCCAACACGTCTACTGCCACTAACAAAGAAACAATTACCAAAACCCATTTGAAAATTGCTCCAATAAATTCCGAAGGATTTACCTCAACATTTGCTCTTTGCAAGGCTCTTCTCCAGCCTTCCTTTTCAAATAGTTTGTTGAATTTTACTGACTTTAATATTTCGGTAATTAATTTTCCAATTCCAACGGCAATTAAATAACCGATAATGAAAACAATAATTGCTAACACTAAATTAGCGATGAAAGCCACAAATGATTGCAAAAGCGGCTGAATGACTGTTAAAGACCAGTCTGTAAATGTCATAAATTTTATTTATTAATTATTATACTAAATTCCTGAAGATCAACTCGACCTTTACCCGGTCAAATAATTTCGTTTTACGAAATTACCGCCTTGCGGTATTTGACCAGATGAATTAATATTTTATTAATATTTATTTATTATCTCAACATCGGGAAAGTAAATCAAGTGCTTAGGGTGTGGATAACTTTGCCCATTCCTCTGGCAGCGGAATTTCTAAATTTATAATTTTGTCTTCAGTGGCAGATTTAAATGAAATTGCGGTTGCTGCCAGCGCAATTGAATTTCTATCTTTCCACACAGACTCACTGATTGGTCTGTGGGTCTGACCGCCATACTTTGTATCGCCTAAAATCGGGTGGCCCATATTTGCCATTTGAATCCTGATTTGGTGAAAACGCCCGGTTTTTGGCAAAATTTTTAGAAGCGAAAATTTATCATTGCTTTTTACAGCCTCCCAGCTCAATTCCGCAGTACGAGTTTTAGTTGCTTTTTTAATTTCAGCCAAAAGCTCTTCATCTGTTTTGTTTGTAAAACCTTCGGCAAAAAATGATATTTTATTTACTTTTTCTTTTATCTCTCCCTTGCTTTCTTTTAATTTTCCTACAACAATTGCGTGGTAAGTTTTTTGTATGGAATGATTTCTAAATTGCTCAGATAATCTGCTGGCGCCTTTAGACGTTTTTCCAAACAGCACAATCCCCTGCACCGGTTTATCCAGCCTGTGCACCAAACCCAAAAAAACATTTCCGGCTGTTTTATTTTTCTTTTCCATTAAATAATCCCTGACATCATCCATTAAACTTCTTTCACCAGTTCTGTCACCTTGCGTCAAAACCCCAGCCGGTTTCACAACCGCAATAATATGATTATCCTCATATAAAACTTTTATACTTGACATATATTTATTAAAATGATATTATTTTATTAGTGCACCAACCCCCTATAATAGGAGAGTTCTAAGATGTTCGATGGACGCTTTTTCTCTGTCTGCAAGCCGAAACCTGGCGTCGTCATGTTAATTGACTTCGACCTGAGAAAGACCCAAGCAGATTTTGTGCATTGGTTAGATGCACAAAAAGTGTCGTATTCTAGGATGGGTCCATGGCATTGGCTTTTCAATCCCGAGGACGTCGGAAGAATCAAGGAATGGTTCTCCGCTAATGATTACAGGGAGAGATCATAACTCCAAATGAATCCTGGTTCATACTATGCTGCGATTTCTAATCGCACACATTGAGCGTTTAACCACAACGCTCCCTTTTTTTACATTTTATCCTGTCATTGCGAGCGAGCCCACAAGCGAGCGCGGCAATCCAGAGTTTTGTGTATATACCCTAGATTGCTTCGTCGTTGTGACTCCTCGCAATGACGTCGCGAATGCGGTCAGCTTCGGTTTCCACAACCGGGCCGAAATATTCTCCGTTGTGCGCGTGGGCGCCTTGATAAATTGGTTTTTTCTGGTCTAAATGTAAACTAAAAACAAAATCACTCCCCTGCTGTTTTGCATAAATATGAAACCTTGGATAATTGTCGTAATTTAGCTTCCTCACCAAATTATATGTATTGCCATTTGTATCTATAATAACATAACCCAGCTCTCTTGCCACGCTCACAATATTTTGTTTTATATTTTTTATTGTAAAATCCATAACTTTTACTTCGTAAAAGAAACTCGAAATTCGAATATCGAAATTCGAAACGCGTTTTGAATTTTTTTATTTTGAAAATTCTGATTTGTTTCGGATTTCGGATTTCGTGCTTCGGATTTCGTTTATCCATGCTTGAACTCGATCACGTCCCCGTCTTGCACAACATATTCTTTTCCTTCGGTGCGAAGCTTGCCTTGTTCGCGGGCTTTGGCATAACTGCCCGCTTCCAGCAAATCTTTCCAAAAAACAACTTCGGCTTTTACAAATTTATTTAAAAAATCTGTATGAATTACAGCTCCCGCAATTGGAGCCGTGTCGCCTTTTTTTATTGTCCAAGCTCTTGTTTCATCTTCGCCTGTTGTTAAAAAAGTAATTAAGCCAAGCAATTCGTATGCTTTTTTAATTAAAATATCTAAGCCAGATTCTGCGGGCAAACCCAACCCCGCCCTTTCTTCTGCCGTAAATTCAGCCGATTCATATTCTTGCGCAATGTCCAAAACCAAAGAATTTTGCAGACGTCCGACGTCTATAATTTCTTCGGGAACGCCGTTTAATAAATATAGACGGGGTTTAAAAGTTAAAAGCTGAAAGCTGTTTAAAATTTCTTTTTCTTCTTCTGAAAACGGCATGTCGCACAATACTTTTTCTTGGCTTAAATATTCTTTGGCTTTTTGCAAGGCCGTATTCTCTTTTATAGATTCTTTTTTATTTTGACGCACGTCGCCCTGAATAGCATCAATTCTTTTGTTCACAGTTTCCAAATCTTTTAAAATTAACTCAACATCCAAAATTTCTTTTTCTTTTAGTGGATTAATTTCTGTCTGGGTGTTTATAATGTCCGCATTTTTAAATGCGCGCAAAACATACAAAACCGCGTCAACTTCTCTTATATTCGCCAAAAATTTATTTCCTAAGCCTTCGCCGGTGCTCGCCCCCTTCACCAAACCGGCAATATCCACAAAATCAACTGTGGCATAAATTTTCTTTGCAGAATGCGATAACTCGGCTAATTTGTCCACGCGTTCATCCGGAACCAAAACAACCCCAATATTGGGGTCAATTGTTGCAAAAGGATAATTTGCAATCAAAACCTGTTTTTTTGTTAATGTTTTAAAAAGTGTGGATTTGCCCACATTTGGCAACCCCACTATTCCAATAGATAAACTCATATTTAAAAATTATGGCACATTTTTAGATTATTTTCAATAAAAAGCCTTCGGTTGAAGTTATCGCGCGAAGGCATAGAAAATTCACAGAGTTCAATCGGCCGCGTTGGCCGCCAGCTTGGCCGCCTGTTGCTCAAGAATAGCCTGAGCCTTTCTAATTCTCTCAAGCTCTTGCTGGCGGTCAAGTTCGTGGCGCCTATGCAAGGATTCCTCGTAAAGCGCGTGGATCCGCTTTTTCTCTTTTTGACGGATACTGTTTATTACAAGGATTTCCGCGGCGACAGACCCGCCAAGAATTGCCTCGTGCAAAGTTTCCGGCTTGCGAAAATAGGCCGTAGCGCCAACTTCTTGCCATGGAAGATTCAGGCTGGCACGAAAAGCCATTTCCTTCAACTTTTTAAGGCAGGCCCCATCAAGCTCGGGAAACTCGTTGCTAAAATCCCGCATTGGCTTATTAAGCCGGCTAAGCTGGCGAATGTAGCGCAAGATTTCCATAAACTGCGGTCTGGCAGCAATTAATCGCGCCCTAATTTCAGCCAGATTCACGTCTTTGTTTCGCGAGAACTCGCTTGGAGAAAAATCGTGAACCCAGCCAAGCTGGCTGAATTCCAGCAGGAAGCGGCCAAAAACTTCTGTTTGGTGGCTCACTTGCTCTCCGTCGTAGGGCAGCCGGTAGTTTTCGGCCTCCGGCAAACAAAACTGGAGAAGCTTTTCAAACGTTTCCTGTGTGACAAGCATCCACTTCCACTGCGACGGATAATCGTTTTTTGTCGGCGCAAAGAGCCTTACGCACAAAACATCAAACGCTTTTTTCGAAATCATGTCGAGACCCTCGTTGATTTCCGAGGCGTTGTAGCCTTGCCAATTATGGAACGGTTTGCCGGTGCGATAGCCATTGGCGATGTCGAGCAGAAAAAAGACGGTTTGCTTGCGCGTGTCCGGCCAATACTTCATGACCTGCAGGCAATGAAGCAGCCCCAATTTTTCGCCCAGAACCGGTGTGCCGTCCCACCTGCTTTTCCAGTCAGCGAATGCCTGAATGTCAGACGGACACAGTCCTTCTAGCGGATGTTTAGACGCCTCGCTCATGGCAGAACTCCTGAACTGTTGTTATGCCCAGCTATTTAGGGCAGTGGTAAGAACTGTTTTTACTTTATCGCTTTTATTTCTTTTGTCAAACAAATTAATTAAAAAACACCCACTTCAAAAGAAGCGGGCAGGATTTTGCCTAATCCATGGCGGAGTTCTCGCAAGATGCGGCAGTTACTTCAGACAAAACCAGCAACAATTCCTTGCCTTCGCTCCGAAGCCGGAACATTTCGTTTTGTATCCGGCTCCAAAACATATAAATATTCTTGTCTGTTATGATTGCTTTATCAAGCGGTTTTACTGTTTTTTCCTGTGTTGCGATTTCTAAACCCTCAACTGCAATTGACATTGCCTCATCTCCGTTAAACGCGTGAAAAGATCTATAAGCGCATACGAAAGCATGCTCTTAAATAAGTATATGCTTGTCAAAAACTATGTCTGATTCTATATACTTGATACTTGAAAATTTATATGAAACAAGTATAATTAAGAAAATTTAAAAAAGGGCCCGTGGTATAGTGGCAACACATCTCGTTTGCAACGAGAAGCTGGGAGTTCGATTCTCCCCGGGTCCACCAAAAAAATTATTAAGTTTTTTGGTGGCACGGGGAGAATCTCCCCGAATTGCGACGAGTTCGCAAACGAGGAGGCAATGCCTTCGGGAAACTCCTCCCCGGGTCCACAAATATAAATAATATGGGGCAAATTTTTATTACATTGATAATTAGCATAATTATTCTGGCGCTTGCAGTTATTGGTGTTTTGGCGCTGTATTTCTTTTTTTGGCGGCCATTGTTAGAGCTTACAAAAACCGCGAGGCTGGCGCGCACAACAAAAAATTGGAAAATGCCAAATTTTTCGCGATTTATTTTTTTAGGCCCGCTTGCGAGCGAAATTTACAAAATGGCTCTTGGGCTAAAAAGCGCAAGGCAATCTGCAAGAGAAGAAGCAAGGTTAAAATTAGAAAAATCAGACACTCCGTGGACTGAAGAACGCTTAAAAGAATTTATGAAATCTTATTTGAAAGATCGAAATATCTACATGGTTTCCAGCACAGAGCCGTATGTACACGAAAAAAAGGGAAACAAAATAAGTTATAGAGTTCCGGCCAGCGGAATGGTTACGGCGGTTGAGTCGTTAATGCGAGCAGCCGGAGGCGTTTGGCTTGCCCACGGCCGAGGCAATGCCGACAAATTTACTGCAGACTCAAATGGACGTATACAGGTGCCTCCAGATGATCCTAAATATACCTTGCGGAGAGTCTGGCTTACGGAAAAAAATGAAAAGGGGTTTTACATAGGTTTTTCCAACGAAGCTCTTTGGCCGCTTTTCCATATGGTTCATGTGAGGCCAATTTTCAGAAAAGAAGACTGGCAGGAATACCGCACAGTGAACAGTAAATTCCTTCAGATTCTTTTAGACGAAATAAAAAATGTAAAAAATCCTTTAATATTTATACAAGATTTTCATTTTACCGTTTTGCCGAAAATGATTAAAAAAATGAGACCAGATGCGCAAATTGCGGTTTTTTGGCATATTCCATGGCCAAGCGCAGAAACATTTAGCATATGCCCGTGGCGAAAAGAAATTTTGGAAGGCCTTTTGGGCGCCGACCTTTTGGGTTTTCACACTCAGCTTTACGCCAATAATTTCATTCATACTGTTAGCAAAGAGGTGGAATCGCTTATTGATACCGAACAGGATTCAATTACAAAAAACAACCACACAACCTATGTTAAAGCCTTTCCGATTAGCGTCCCATTTTCTGGCGAAGAAGAAAAATCGTTGGATGAAAACCAGGCCCGTAAATTTTTAGACAGCCTTAATATAAAAACCAAATACTTTGGAATTGGCGTCGAGCGCATGGATTACATAAAAGGAATAATGGAAAGATTCCGCGGGATAGAATTTTTCTTTGAATCATATCCAAATTTTTTGAACCAATTTACTTTCCTGCAAATTGCTCCGCCAAGCCGTGAAGCTGCCCAAAGATACCGCCAAATTGCAGAGGATGTTACAAACGAAGCTGAAAGAATAAACCAAAAATTTAGAAATGCGGGCTGGCAACCTATTGTTTTATTAAAAGAGCATCATTCGCACGAAGAAATTTACCCCTTATATAGGCTGGCGGATATTTGCATGGTCACCTCTCTGCACGATGGAATGAATTTAGTTTCCAAAGAGTTTGTGGCTGCAAGAAATGATGAAGCCGGCGTTTTAATACTAAGCCAGTTTGCAGGAGCCTCGCGCGAGCTGAAAGACGCCATAATAATAAATCCATATAATGCGGAGGAAACGGCCAGAGCCATGCACATAGCTTTGACAATGCCCAAACCCGAACAACGCATGCGTATGAAAAAATTACGGGACGCAGTAAAAAATTACAACGTATACAAATGGTCGGCCGACCTTATAAAATCAATCATTAGCATCGATTAGTTAGAATGAAAGATGCAGAAAAATATTTTTCACAAATAAAAAAACGCATTGCAGAATCCCAAGGATGCGTCTTAATTTTAGATTTCGATGGCACTTTATCCAAAATTGCAATAACTCCAAAGGACGCGTTTTTAAAAAAATCAACAAAAAATATTTTACTAAAATGCCTTGCTAAATATCCCGTTGCAATTGCAAGCGGAAGAACTCTTAAGGACGTAAAACAAAAGGTGGGAATAAAAAAAATAAATTATGCGGGAAATCACGGCTTAGACTGGCAAATTGCAGGCAAAAAACATCGGGTTAAAGTGCCGCAAAAAATCAAAAAAGCAATAGATCGAGCCGCCAATGAATTATCTAAATTTTTAATTAGTTATCCCGGGATAATTTTTGAAAATAAAAAATTAACATTGGCCCTGCATTATAGATTACTGGAAAAGATAAAAACAAGAAAATTTGAAAAAGATTTTGAAAAATTTATTCTACAGCCAACTTACGAAAACCTGGATTTAATTAAAAATATTAAAGCCTTTGAATTGCGCCCTAAAATCAATTGGACAAAAGCGGATTTTGTAAAGGTTCTTTTAAAATATGTAAAGAAAAAACAAACAAAATATCCGCTGGCTATTTACATTGGAGATGATGTCACCGACGAAGATGTATTTTTGGGAGTCAAAAATATTGTTTCAATACGAGTGGGAAAAAATAAAAAAAGCTCTGCCAAATATTTTATAAAAAGCCAAAAAGAGGTAAATAAATTTCTTTCCCGCCTCTGTAGCATTAACTAACTCCCAAAATTTTTACTTTTACTTTTTTTGCCTGCCCTGAGCCCGTAGAAGGGTTGCCCGCTATATAATCAAATCCCTTTCCCGCTTCTTTGCCCATTAAATTTTGCCCCAAAGGCGAATGATAAGATATTTTACCTTTTAAAATATCTGACTCGGTCGGAGCAACAACTTCGTAATCCATTTCTTCGCCATCAAATAAAATTTTAATTTTTGAACCAATCTGGATTTTATTTGTCCCGTCGTTTTCCTTTATCACTGCTTCGTTAATTGCCGTTTCAAGCTGTTCAATCCTGCCCAACAAAAAAGACATTTTATCGCGGGCGTCGTGATAACCGGCATTTTCTTTCAAATCGCCAAAAGCGCGGGCTTCGGCAATCAGCTTTTTTGTGTCCCTTACCTGGTTCTCCTTTATTTCTTTAAGCTCGTCTTTTAATTTTTGCAAACCCTCTTTTGTAAAATATTGAGGCATAATAATTTAATTTATCACAAAACTTAAAACAAAAAAAGAGCCACTGCATATTACAGTGGCAAGAGGAGCTAGAAGGATTTGAACCTTCGGCCTCTGCATCATAGTTATGCAGCGCTCTCCCGGTCTGAGCTATAGCCCCTTTTGATGAAAAAATAAAATTAGTTCTTGAAAGTTGTTTCGAATAAGGAGAATTTTAAGCGACTCTCCTCAAAACGCTTTCAGTTGGAATTCAGAACGATTCAACATGCTCATCGAACTGAGCCAGTTGAACCTCCCTGAAAACTTCCCGAGTCGACTACATTTTTAAAAAAAATGATCCACGAGCAGCTTCCGCTACCCGTGCCTTGTTACGACTTAGCCCCTCTTACTGAATCTAGCTTAGGCCCTCTTGCGAGGAACTTCGGCTATCCCCAGCTCGCTTGGCTTGACGGGCGGTGAGTACAAGACTCAGGAACGTATTCATCGCCACGTAGCTGATTGGCGATTACTAGCGATTCCAGCTTCATGAGGTCGGGTTTCAGACCTCAATCCGAACTGAGACCGGTTTTGGTGCGATTAATCTCCAGCTTTCGCTATCGAAGCGCATTGTACCGGCCATTGTACCACGTGTGCGGCCCAGGTCATCAAAGGGCCATGCTGATTTGGCGTCATCCTCGCCTTCCTCCCAATTATCTCGGGCAGTCCCCTGTGACATTTAAAACACAGGGCAAGGGTTGCGTTCGTTACCCGAATTAACGGTACGTCTCAAGACACGAACTGACGACCACATTATCTCTTATTACTAAAAGTGTGGACTATACCATACACCATTTACTATTCCAAAATTACAAATCCCAAATAAATTCTAAATTTTATTGACTATTCCCAAAACTTGTGTTGCTATTGACAAGCATTCTTGCTTATGCTATAATTAAGTATAGGCTGAAATTTAACAATTTGACCCTTTTGCAGGAGTGAATCATGAAGAAAATCACCGTTCTTCCTACTCGTGAGGTGATGTGGGCCAATCTTCTCCTCATGGAGAAGACAGATCCGAACTTGGCCAGATTTAAGGCCAGACGGGATGACCATCCATGGCGAATCAAGTTCTACCCCCTGCTCCTTAAGCATGCTGGCGAAGAACTGTACGCCGAAGGGGTCGTCATGATGTTGCAGATTGCTATCGCGGACTACGAGGAGATTATCAAGTCTCCCGAATTCCTGCGTGACGCAATGCATTGCCACATTCCCGCCCTCATCGACGCCATGGTCGGCGACAGTGATATCGCCCAGGATGCCAAGAACTTTTGGCAGGCGGTTCTGGTTGAAACTGCGGAGGTGAAGTAGAAATTGCTTTGCAAGTTGTGCGTAACAATTTGCCACCCCACGGACGAAAGTCGCGTGGTTTTTCTTTTGTTTTAGAACTTATTTAGAATTTGTAATTAGGATTTTAAATGGTGCCCAGCGTGTAATAACTGTTTTCTTTGTCATTGCGAGCGAGCCCGCAGGCGAGCGTGGCAATCTAGAGTATAATGCACTCACTCTGGATTGCTTCGTCGGCTTGCGAGCCTCCTCGCAATGACAAAACACAATTATTGAGCTCTCTTGCCTTTTCAGTGAGAGCTGAGTCTCTACGGGGTAAGTTGGATAGACGTCGGACGTCTATCTTTTTTACTTCCCACGGTATTGCCCATAAATTTATTTTAACATAAATTTATTTGGGTTTCACCGTTATGAGCTGGTTTTTTCAATTTAGATTACTCTAAAAAGGGTCGATATGCTTTATGTGAAAAGCATCAACCATGCAGCACCTGTCTGCATGTCTTGTGAAGGGCCCTAGTTTCTTAGGGCTTTCATGCAGATTTCCAGACCTGGTAAGGTTCTCCGTTTGTTGTCGAATTAAGCCACATGGTCCACCGCTTGTGTGAGTCCCCGTCTATTCCTTTGAGTTTTAGTCTTGCGACCGTACTTCCCAGGCGGATTACTTAACGCGTTAGCTTCGCCACGTGAAGGGTCGACACTTCACATAGCCAGTAATCATCGTTTACAGCGTGGACTACAAGGGTATCTAATCCTTTTTGCTCCCCACGCTTTCGTCCCTCAGTGTCAGGATTGTCCTAGTGAACTGCCTTCGCTTTTGGTGTTCCCGACGATATCAACGGATTTCACCCCTACTCCGTCGGTTCCGTTCACCCCTAACATCCTCTAGCACAGCAGTATTGAAAGCACCTCAAAGGTTAAGCCGATGAGTTTTAACTTTCAACTTACTGCGCCACCTACGGACCCTTTACGCCCAATAAATCCGGGTAACGCTTGGGGATTCTGTCTTACCGCTCCTGCTGGCACAGAATTAGGATCCCCTTATTCATCTGGTACTGTCAATAATTTCCTCCCAAATAAAAGAACTTTACACCCCGAAGGGCTTCATCATTCACGTAACGTCGCTCCGTCAGGCTTTCGCCCATTGCGGAAGATTCTCGACTGCAGCCTCCCGTAGGAGTATGGCCCGTGTCGCAGTGCCATTCTTGGGGGTCGCGCTCTCACGCCCCCTACCCGTCATAGACTTGGTGAGCCATTACCTCGCCAACAATCTGATAGGCCGCAGGCCATTCCCAAAGCGCATTACTGCTTTAATCTTGCGATATTATGGAGAATTACCCCGTTTTTCAACGAGCTATGCTCCACTTTGGGGTATGTACCTACGTGTTACTAAGCCGTTCGCCGGTTGCCTTGCGGCCCCCGTGACTTGCATGCCGGTATCCACGTTACCAGCGTTCACCCTGAGCTAGGATCAAACTCTCAAATATACATTTGAAGTTTTTACTCTAACTTTAGAATAAACTACTATAATGTGTTCCCACTTCGCTTTTTGCAAAGCTCCGCGGGATAATTCGAAACAACTTTAAAAAACTAATTATTTCCAGTTTAATTGGTTTTATTAAACTGGGTTTACATTATTAAATTATCAAAGTGGCGTGTCTTTTGAAAAAAACACCCGCGAAAATTTTCAATTTCTTAAAAATTTTCGCGGACGCTTTTGAACTAAAACGTTAAATTATTTTGGCTAAATTTTTTGCAGTAGTAAAAATTAATTGTATTTTCAACTACACTATGCATATTATTCTATAATTAGTTTCGTGTCAATAGCCTTCAAAACTTTCTGGCATTAACAAAATACTTTGAATTTATTTCTTAGTTTATTTTATCTGAATTAAAATTTGTGATTTCTTCTTTGCAAACAGATATATCGTTTAATCTAATTGCCTTACATGTTCTCATTATATTACCTACATATTGATTACCACAACCGTCTTTATCCGCTGCAAGTCTGCCTGCGAGAGATTCTACACCTTCCTTGTTTAGTTTGTAGAGACATTTACACCCCACTTCTCCAAAATTGATATCAATTTTTTCGCATAAAAACGGGTCTTTAACTTTTAAAGCCATATCGAAAAGACACTCTGTTGGACCAGAACCGTAGAAACCATATTTTGGATCCTTGCAATTTTTTAAAATACACGAACTTTTAGTAACAGAGTTGGCAATCTCCAAACAACTTTCCATATTATTATAATAAACTATTGGAAACAAGTAACGAAAGGGGTTAATAGCTATTATAACAATAAGTGTAAGTATCACTGCCAAAGAAAATTCTTTATGCGAAAACTGTTCGATTCCTCTCCTGTGTAGTAATAAGGATATTCCCAAAAAAAATATAAATATGAAAATGGATATTAAAGAGAAAAAAAGCCAGGCGTAACTAAAACCTAGACCTTCCATTGTTGTGCTCGCTATGGTTTTTTCGACCACTTCAGCTTCCTTGTGTATAAGATACACAGAAATAAAGTAAAATAATGCAGAACAAAAATAACCGATGACCCACCAATGTATTTTTTTAAATAGTTTTTTCATAGTTTTTCAAAATTTTCTGGCATAAAATTTAAATTTACTTTTTCAATACGGGTATGGCCAGCATATTCTTAATATACTCAACTTCTTTGCTAGTCTGGACAACCTCATCCAGTTTTCCGTCCATCTTGCCCAACAAATCAACAATTTTATTTACATCGCCCTTAATTCCTTTTATATCGTCTTTTGTAGCCATATCTTTCCTCATTTCTGCAATGTCATCCTTTTTCGCGGCAATTTCAATAAAACTTTTGAACTCATCTTTTGTTACAAAAACTTCTTTTTGGGCTTTAATTAATTTTTCTATATCGTTATTATCCAGCATGTTTTAAATTTCTTTAATTTTCTTATTATTTTTATCAATGATTTTATGCCTTCGAAGAAATCTTAAAACAGGCTCTCCGCATTCCAAACACAATTCGGCATCAGGACTAAAACTAAAACCCGTCCCAGCCACAACTCGCTGTTCGAAACTAATTTCTTTTTGGCATAAATCACATTTATTGACTCTCATATTTCCATTATACGCTGGGAAAAACCCGTGTCAATTTTTCCAATAGTTTATTACTTTTTGCCGGCGGCGGTCCAGAGAATCGGCAGAAACAATTCCAGGCCCATTTATGCACCCGCCATCGCAGTTTAAAATATCAAGCACTTTTAATTCCGGCTTATTTAAAAATTCCTGCAAAGTTTTTGCAACTAATTCCGGCCCGGAAATTACATCATATTCCGGATCTGTAAATTTTTTAATTACTCCGGATGACTGCGCCAGCCCGCCCGAAATCGGGTACAGCCGGGTATCTTCTGCCGATATATCAAATTTTGCTTTTTTATCTTTTTCTTCAGCCGTAAAATTTTTAGCGGCAAAAATGTCCTGCAAATCTTTATAAGTTATTGATAAAATATCCAATTCCGGGTAATCTTCTTTTGCTTCAAGTTTTTTTAACGCGCAAGGCCCGATAAAAACTTTTTTAAATCCGGGATATTTTTTAGCGGTAATTTTTGCCGTGGCAACCATTGGCGAATCTATCGGAGCCAAATAACCAATTAATTGCGGGAATCTGTTTCTTATCGTTCTTACAACTGTTGGGCACGGATTCGTAATATACCTTTTGTCCGGATGCAATTTCATTAATGCCAGCAGTTGTTTGTTTGTCTCTTCCGCTCCCCTGGCAACTTCAATAACATATTTAAAGCCGATCCGCTTTAGCATTCCGATAACTTGCATGGGCTCAAACACAACAACAAAAGACGGGGCAAGCATGGCCACTAATTTTTCTTTTTTATCAATTAGATCAATTAACTGTTTTGCCTCCGGCGATAAGTTTTCCATACAATGAGCCACCTCGCAGATTCGGACTGCGGACCTACTGTTTACAAAACAGTTGCTCTACCACTGAGCTAAGGTGGCGAAATTATTTTTTTTGCTTTTTTCTAATATCGCACAGTAAGCTGTCAACTTTAGTTTCAATTTTTAAAGTCATCACTTTCACAAAAGAAAGAAATCTATGCAAATAAATCTGCTTTTCAAAAGCAAGCAAAACATTTTTTATTTTATTTTCCGCATTCAAAATAATGTTATGCTTTCTGATGCCGGTTTTGCCATTTTGCGGCAAACTTGCCAAAACAGGAAGCTTGCGCGCTAAAATAAACAAAACTCCTCCGAAGCTCAAAACAAAAATTATAAACAAAATTAAATCTATCATGTGTAGTGTCATTGCGAGGAAGGAGCGAAGCGACTGACATGGCAATCCAGAGTTATAGATTGCCGCGTCGCCCTTACAGGATCTTCGACCTTCGGGCTCCTCGCAATGACGAACAGGCAATTAAATTTCGTATCGAGTAAATCGTTTTATTTCTATATTTTCGCCTACTTTTGCAACCGTATCCTCAACTAAATTTTTTATTGTTTTTGCGTCGTCTTTTATCCAAATTTGCGACATCAAACAAATTTCTTCTTTGTATTTTTTTAATTTTCCTTCCAAAATCTGTTTTACAATATTTTCAGGCTTGCCGTCCGCCAGCTGGCGGATTTGCTCTGTATAAATTTTTGTTTCTCCGGCCAAAAATTCTTCGGGAATATCTTCTGCTTTTACATACAAAGGTTTCATTGCCGCAATTTGCAAGCAAACCTCGTGGGCTAAAATTTTAAAATCCGGAGATTTGGCAACAAAATCTGTTTCACATCTTATGTCCAACAATACGCCGGTTGTAGCGTTTTGATGCAAATAAGCTTCAATTAATCCTGCTTTTGTTTCCCTTGATGTTTTTTTATTCAGCACCTTTTGCCCCCAAACTCTCAAAAGTTCTTTTGCTTTTTCCGCGTCGCCTTTTGCCTCCTCCAGCGCTTTTTTTATTTCTGTAGGAGAAACTCCTGTTTCCTCGCGTAATTGTTTTATTTGGTCTATGCTTATCATTTATCTACATTTCGTCATTGCGAGGAGCCCGCAGGTCGAAGATCCTGTAGGGGCGACGCGGCAATCTATAACTCTGGATTGCTCGTCGCTTCGCTTCTCGCAATGACAATGAATTAGAAACTATTTTGTTTGCTTAGAATCTAAAATTGTTTCCTTTACTTTATTTATTATATACGAAACTGCCAAAATTGCATCATCATTTGCGGGAATTGGATAGTCGGCAATATCGGGGTTTACGTTTGAATCAACAATTGAAATAATTTTAATGCCTTTTCGTTTGGCTTCTCTTGCGCAGGTAATATCTTTATCAAGCCCAAAAATTAAAACCGCGTCGGGCAGCTTTTGCATATTTCTTACACCTTCAAATTTTGTTTTCAATTTGGCAATTTCCCGGTCAAAATCAAGCCTTTCCCTTTTTGTGTATTTTTCTAATTCGCCAGTTTCCCTTTTCTTTTCCAAGTCTTTAAAATAACTTACTCTTTTTTGGATTGTTTCAAAATTTGTAAAAGTTCCTCCAAGCCATCTTTCGGTAACATACGGCACTCCGCATTCTACAGCTGCCAATTGCACAATTCCTTTTAATTGGACTTTTGTACCCACAAAAACTATTGATTTTCCTTCGGAAACAATTTTAGCGACAAAAGCCAAAGCTTTTTCAAGCTCATTTGCGGTTTTTTCCAAATCAAAAATATTTACGTTATTTTTGATGCCGGAAATATACGGTTTCATTTTTGGATGCAATTTTGAAACTTTATGTCCGAAATTCACGCCGGCTTGGGCCATTTCCTCAACGTTCAAATTTGTACTTTTTGCCATATTTATTTTTTACTTTTAGTTCTTGTATCTTTTTTAACTTTTTTAACGCCGGTCTTCTTAGACGCCCTTTCTTTAAATTTCTGCACTCGCCCTAATGTGTCCATAACTTTTTCCTGTTTTGTATAAAACGGATGGCACTGCGCGCAAACCTCAGTTTCTATAAATTCTTTTGTTGAGCCAACTGAAAATTTATTTCCGCAGGCGCACTGCACAGAAGCCTTATAATATTTTGGATGTATGTCTGATTTCATATGATTTTATGAGCGAGGCGAATAAAATCACGCCGAAATCAAAACATGATATATTTATACACTTGTTTTGATTTCGGCGTACCAGCTCAATAAAATCATATTACCAAACTTTTTTGCGAAACGCAATAGCACGTCTAACTCGTGCATAATACAACAGTTGTGGCAAAAATACTACGATCGTAGTATTTTTGCCACAACTGCCACGCAATACAGTAAGACGTTGTGAATGCGATCGTAGTCACAAAGTCATAGATTTTATCGGGTTAAGCACGGGTGACCCGATGGAAAAACTTTTCAAAAGCAAGAATTTATGCTACTATTTTTAAATGGAACAAGATTTTTCAAAATTTACAGTCGAAGACTGGAAAAATTACAAGCCAGAAGATTATGAAGCCGGGCCCGCCTCCGCTCAAGGCTCTGGTGCGACAAAGCAGGCCGTGATCATGGAGATCAGAGCTGGAACCGGCGGAGACGAAGCCGGGCTTTTTGCGTGCGATTTGTACAGAATGTACTCGCGCTACGGCCAGACAAAGGGCTGGAAAGAAAGGGTTTTAGACCAAAGCAATTCAACAATTGGCGGATTTAAAGAAATAATTTTTGAGCTGGCTGGAGGCGGCGTTTACGATGAATTGCAAAATGAAGGCGGAGTGCATCGCGTGCAAAGAATTCCAAAAACAGAAAAACAAGGCAGAGTTCATACTTCAACCGCAACTGTGGCTGTTTTGCTAAAACCTAAGAAAACCGAAATAAATATTTCTCCAGCTGATTTGGAAATTTCAACATACAAATCTTCAGGCCCCGGAGGGCAATATGTAAACAAAACCGAATCTGCAATACGTATTGTCCACAAGCCAACCGGACTTGTTGTAACCTGCCAGTCTGAAAGAAACCAAGTTCAAAACAAGGAAACAGCGATGTCGCTTTTGGCAGCCAGGCTTTTGCAAAGGCAGGAAGAATCGGACTTGTCAAAATTATCCGATGAAAGAAAAGAACAAATTGCTTCTGCGAAACGCGCGGAAAAAATTAGAACTTATAATTTTCCTCAAGATCGCATTACAGACCACCGCATAAATAAAAGCTGGCACGACATAGAAAGTATAATAGACGGCAAAATGGAAGGCATAGTAAAAGCATTTAAAAAATAAATCTCGCTGTCATTGCGAGCGAAGTTCGCCTTTCGGGCGACGAGCGCGGCAATCTATAGTACGTGCATAAACTCTGGATCGCCACGTTACTCGCTCGGCTCGTTCCTCGCGATGACACTGTTTTATTTTATACGCGAGATAACTGCGATAGCAGGCGTACGGCGTATTTATTTTTTTGTAAAAAAAGAGGGCGCTTCGAGTCGCGGAAAACTTCGGTCGGGTGACACGATTTTCCATACGAATGAAGCGCCCTTGGCGTATCCCCTCTCCCAGCCATTAACGGACTCACAGGATCCCAACGGGGAAAACGCCCCTGGGCGGAGAGCTGTCAGCGCGTGCCGAGGCAGGGTGCCATCGACATTCCGCGTCATAGTTACGCGGGGCTGGATGCTCTCAGCCGATTTGGCGCAGACGAATCGGCGCCAATATTTAGCGAAGGTCAGCTAACGATTCGGCTGTTATTCCTTCGCCTTTTCAAATTGGATCCAGCGGTTTTTGCGGACATGACGGAATTTCACCGCCCTTAAAATCAAAAACCTGCCAAATCCTTACTATACTTAATCTTAGCATAAAACAAAAGCCGTGTCAAATGCCGACCGGCTTTTGAGCTACTATCTAAAATATTAGGTTTTGGCAGGTTGCGGTCATTGTGCTGGTGTCAATAAAGGTTTGAATACACGTAGCTCTGCTCATAACAGACCTATTATACGCGCCAGCCTGCCCGTAATATCTTGCGGCTGCCCTGCTTTCTGCCGCAGCTGTTTGGGCAGAAGCACCCAAATCGGCTAAATACAATCCAGATGCTGTGAATGAATCCTTAATTGCCCATGGATCTGGAGCAGTTCCTAAAAGCGTTTGCAATCTGCTTGTAAATAAATTCCATGTTGATGGTATAAATTGCGCAGGACCCATTGCTCCGCCCCAGCCGGTCGGCACTCCCCCGACATAAGCCGGAATCCAGCACGAAACCGGAGTTTTCATCGGGTCTCTTCCAGCCGCCGCCGTAATTTGCATAAACGGCGTAACATCTCTTGTTGGTTTCATAACTCTAATTATTGAAGCTCCTGTAGATATTTTTTTACCAGTTCCGGTTGTTGCGTCTGTTAAATAACACTGGCCGACATTTCTTCCAATTGCCGATTCTTGGCTTATAATTGCCAGCAAAAACGCAGGCCTGATTCCAGCCAAAGCCGCTGCGGTTTTAGCAACATCTAAAGCCTCGCCAAATGTTGGAACCTTTGAAACACCAACCGTTTGGAACAGCATTGCTTTTATTTTAGACGCCTTTTGTTCAGCCGCCTTTTTGTCTTTTAACTGCTGCTGATATTGCGCTTCTGTAAGTTTTAAATATTGGTCTTGCTCTTTTTTGTTTTGCTCATTTTGCTTTTTTTGCAATGTTTGCAGGGCAATAGTTTTTTGCAGCTGATCTACATTGTCTCCCATTTTTATCTGCTGTCCCTGTAAATAAGATTTCAAACTTTTTGTGCTGTCTAAAAGACTGCTCACGCCGGCGTTTAAACTTTTTAAATATGTTAAATTGCTAAAAAAGTCCGACAAATTCCCTTCAAGCAAAATAACAAAAGCGGGTTTTTTATCTTCTTCGTACACAGACCTTAGAATATCCGCAATTTGACTTTGCGAATTTTCAATCTTATTGGCAGTTTTGTTTATAGAAAGCTGCGTATCTGAAATTTGTATATTCAAATCCTTCACCATAATCGCTCCCCTGTTTATGTCCGCTTCCAAGCCTTGTATTTTGCCTTTTAATTTAGAAATTGCGCTTTGTAATGTATTTTTCTGCTGGGATGTTTTAGTTAAGTCTTGAGCCAGTTGAGCAGACTGCTGGTCGTAATAATCCGCGCATTTTTGCAACAAAACCTTGCAGTCGGCAACCGACATATTAGGGCACCCGGTCGTTGATTCAGAAATTGCGGCGCATTGGTCGCCCAAATTGTCAGCAAAACAAAAACCAGGTAAACTGGTTAATGCAAGTAATAATAAAATTATAAAATATTTTTTAATCATTTTTTTCTTCTGCAGTTTCTTCCACAATATCTTCTGCTTTCTTTTCTTTTTCAACTTTTTCAACATCTTCAACTTTTTCCTCAATTTCTTTTGCCAAATCTTCCTCAACTTTGGCAGGAGCAGACACAGAAACCACAATCTCGTCGGGTTTTGCCATAATTTTTACGTCTTTCGGCAACATCAAATCTTTTACCAAAATATGATCCTCAAACGTGTTCAGGCCGCTAATATCAACTTTAATTTCGTGCGGAAGATTTTTTGCCAAAGCTTTCACCTCCAATTCGGAAATATTCTTTACTAATGTTCCGCCCAAATCTTTTACTGCCAAAGATGTTCCATCCAAGACTAACGGAACTTTTACCTGTACCTCTTCTGTAAGCGAGGCTTGAAAAAAATCTATATGGATAAATTTGTCTGAAACCGGGTCTTTTTGGATTTCATGGATTAACACCATTTTTTTCTTTTCCTCGCCCGCCGAAGCCTTGGCGAAGGCTGGGTCTCCTTCCACAGAAAGCTCAATCAAAGAACTTTCTCCGGCTTCCCTTAAAACTTTTTGAAAATCTTTATAATCAATATCCAGCGGCAAATTTTTTACTTTATGGCCGTAAACAACAGCAGGAATTCTATTAGCTTCTCTTAAAGCATCTGTTTTTTTGCCTGTTTCTTTTCTAATTTTTGCGTTTAAGCTGATCATTTTTTATTTTTCAATATATATACACTGCGCCGGGCAAGCTTGGGCAGCCGATTCGGCGCACTCTATTTTATCTGTTTCAAATTCTTCAAAATCTTGCTTTACGGCGTCTTTAATGTGCGATTTTCCGTCTTCCTGCAATTCAAAATATTTTGGGCACAAAGCAGAGCAAGAACCGCATCCAATACATTTTTCTCTTTCTAATTTTATTTTCATAAAAAATAATACTAATCTGTAAATTTTATACTAATCTACAAAAATGCGAATCGTATTTCCGTAGATTAGAATTTTTTCCGTAGATTAGTGTTATACTTTCTTATATTAGTATATTTTGTTAGCGCTGTCAAATAATTTTACCTTCGACGCTACAACTTTTTCAACAGATTTTATTGCTTCCTGCAAAAATTTATATGGGACAATTTCTTCCGTACTGCTTAATGCCCTGCGCAAATTTCCGGCAAACGCCATGCGCAACTCTGTATTTATATTTATTTTTACAATTCCCGATTTAATTGCTTCTTTTATATCGTCTTCCGGAGTTCCCGACCCGCCGTGCAAGACTAAAAAAGCATCACCAACTTTTTCCTTGACCGCTTTTAAAACATCCAGCCTTAAATTCGGGTCAATTCCGGAAATTTCAATGCCATGAAAACTTCCAATGCTTACAGCCAATAAATTTGCTTTAGTTTCCTTCAAAAATTTAAACGCTTCTTCCGGTTTTGTAAGGTCTTCTTCTTTTATTTCAAACTTTTCAGAATATAGCCTTGAGCTGTCTGTGCCAATTTTCCCAACTTCACCCTCAACTAAAACATTTTTCCACTTTGCATATTTTACAACTTCTTTTGTAATTTTTATGTTTTCTTCCAAAGGTAATTTAGACCCGTCAAAATGAACCATATCGTACCCCGCGTCTATTGCTTTCTTTACATAATCTAAAGATTTACCGTGATCTAAATTTAAAAATATCGGCAAACCAGTTTTGTTGCGCAACACGTTGCGCAACGCAACCGCTTCCTCTAATCCAAAAAATTTGCTTTCGCCTTCGGAAGTTCCCAAAATTACCGGACTTTTCATTTCCGCGCATTTATTTACAATTCCCCTCACCTGCGAAAAATCAGAAAAATTAAACTGCGGCATCGCCCATTTTTCCTCTTGCGCCCTTTGAAAGTAGTATTTTAAATTTTTCATGTTGAAGTTTATGTCATTGCGAGGAGCCCGCAGGTCGAAGATCCTGCAAGGGCGACGCGGCAATCTATAATTCTGGATTGCTTCGTCGCTTCGCTCCTCGCAATGACGAAATATTTATTTTGGTAAACATAAATTATTTTCTGCGCAAAGCTGTTTTGCAACCTCCACTCTTTTAAAATCAGATTTTTTCGCCAGCAAACCGGTTTTGGCTCCAACTTCCGCCAAGTTTCCCTCAGAATTTGCCAACCCAAGCTGAATTGATTTTACAATATCTTTATTAAATCTGATATATCCTGACAAAAATCCGGATGCGAACGAATCGCCTGCTCCCGTTGTATCAACAATTTTTCTTTCCGGATTTGGCAAAGCAGAATACAAATATTCTCCATCAGAAACCACAACCCCCTCCCCGCCTTTTGTCATTACCGCAATACCCGGGCAAATTTCATCTATCTTTTTAAAAATTTCATTTTCATTTTCAAACGGAATTTTTGTTAGAAATGAGGCTTCTTCTTGATTTAAAAAAAGAATATCAACGTTACTAAAAATGTTTTTTAGTTCTTCTTCCGGTAAAGATAGCTGCTGTTTTGAAGGATTTACCGCCACTTTTATTTTATTTTCTTTTGCAAAATCAACCAGCTTTCCAAAGAATTTCAATTGCTCACCCGCGAGCGGAGCCAAATAAATCCATTTTGTTTTTATTTTTTTCCACAAAATATCTTTGTCGCACAATAAATCCGACGCGCCCCTGTAAACCAAAATTGTCCGGTCTCCCGCTTCACCGCGAGGCGAGCCCGCTTCGCTTGAAATAATTACCGAAGTGTTTGTGCGTTTCTCTTTTTTCTTTGCCAAAAATTTGGTGTCAATTCTCAAATGCTTCAATTCTTTTACAATTTCCAAACCTGCGCCGTCCACGCCAATGGCTCCGCAAAAAGCTGTTTTAAAACCTTGTTTTGCAAAAGTAGCGGCAGTGTTTGTTCCGCCCCCTCCGGTTAAAGAAACAATATCTTCAACATCAATTTTAGATCCCAAAGCCAAACAAATATCCTTGCCCAAAAGTTTGAAATCTTCAGATTTTACATGAATATCCTGAGCCGCTGACCCAAAAGTAATTATATCGTACATTTTATTAAACATAAATATGTTGGCATATTACTAAATTGTTATACCGCTGACTAAACTGCTTTAAAGTTTTTACCCTAATATTCCGATAAAATACAGCAACAAATAAATTAATAAATAAACAACTATGCAAAAAATCGGGAAAGATATTACCGCCACAAATAAATTTACTCTCAAAATTTTTGAGATAAAAAAACAAAAAAATAAAACAGATACTAAAAAAAATACTAACAAAATAATAAACACCATAAAATCAAGGGCACTCATATCGAGGGCAAAATTTGGACCTGTGCTATATGAAGCCTTAAAACCCCATAATAGCGAGAGTATTAAAAATAAAATTGACAATACAAATAAAATTATTGTACCAAAAATTAATTGGTTTTTATTATAGTTATTTAAAAAGGCCATATTTTAAAAGTTTAATAATTATTTATTTTCTATTATTAAATGGTGCTCGCGATGGTGTGAAAAGCAATGCTTCTTTTTCTAATTCTTTGTCGTCTTCAAATTTTTCTATAACTGCGTCCAGTAAATCAGGCAAAACTCTTGCCGATGGATATTTATTCTTCAGAGTCGCAAACGCAGACATATCCATCGCATCTTTATCCTCTTTATTAATTCTTTTTAATCTCCTTTTTCTATTTTCAAGCAACCTTTTTACAATAATTTTATATCCGCTGTCATCTTGATCTAAAGATTTTTGAACTCTAGAAATTTTATCACTGCCAGTACCTAAAATTTCATTAATTTTACGATAATTATATCCTCCTTGCAATAAAACCGCAATCTCTATCCTTCGCATTAAGGTTGCAATTTCATCTGCGGTGAGCAAACTTTTTAAAAAAAATCTAATTTCGTTTCTATTTTTCAAGGAATCAAAAACATCATAGAACTCCCCTATCATTTGTATTCTTTTTTCTTTTGGCAAACTGTTTAAGTGAAAAGTAACCATAATCTACATGTTTGCTCCTATGCATAGGTGCATAGGAACACGCTTAATTAGTAATAAAATCCAAAAATTATTGATACATCTTTTTCATATCAACAAGGTTTGGGTGCTGGCTTAAAATTGTTATGGCGTCGCTCATGGTTTTGTTTGGGTGAAGCGCCACGATAACTCCTTTCGCGTCGGTTAAAACTATAATGGACGATTTGCCACTTAACACATCTTCTGGGTTAAGCCCAAATAATTCAATCATTTTAATATTATCATTATCGCTGGCTAAAAACCACCCGCCTAATTCATCTATATCGGCAAACAAAAAATCATGAGAATCATCTGGTTCTGGATATCTACATCCTCCCAAAAAGCAAACATATCCACCTCTATTTTTTCTTTCTTCTTCGCTAATTTTTTCTAATTTATCGATGCCTAAAACCATGTTTTTTCTTTTTTCTATGCCATACAAATAAAACTTTTTGTCGTTTGGTATTTTGTTTTCTATAGTCCTCGCTTTGTCGCTAAATAAATTTTTGATCTCGTCACCTGGTTTTAACGGCGCATATCCTCCAATTTTTAGTCTACCAAACTCATTAACCCCATTTAAAAAATCGAAATTCGCTAAGTCAAAATGATTTTTTTTAAGAATTGAAAGAACATCTTTATAATCTTTGTTTAAATAAATTCCAACAATTTTGCCATCTTTATCGCCAACAATAATGATAGATTTTATACCTTGATCATCGGGAAAATCAAAACCAATCTCATCTGTCAGATCAGGATAACCCTGCAAAGATTCCATTTGTAGCCAGCCACCCAATGTTTGGATAATAGCTCCATCAAATCCGCAATCTTCATTTGAACACCATTGTTCGTTTTGAATAATAGTAACATAAAATTTTACCTGAGGGATTTCCAAATAAGGAGCGAATGTATAATCGCCTGGACCAGAAATTATTTCACTGCCCCATATTAAATTTCCAAATGATTTAATATTAAAATAAGAAATTGTTTTATTAGTATTAGTATTGATTCTTGTTTCACTTTTTTTGTTTTGGAAATATAAAAATGTAAATGTCACGATAACCACAAAAAGCAATAAAATAATTGAAATTATAAAAAATATTTTCCAAAATTTATTAAACAAAAATCTCATAATTTTAATCAATCACTTCTAATATTCCTATATTCTCAAAATCATCTCTTCTCGCTCGTAATAAAACCTTACACAATTCATCCCAACGTTCAATTTCAGTTAGTGTTACGCATCCAAGAGAATAACTACCAGGGTGGACATACCGCACACCGTCGGAGTGGGTTGTTTTAAACCACACCGGCGCCAGATTTACCTTATCAATATAATATAATCCTCCTTTATGATAAAAATCTGGAATTTTTATATCATATAAAGTTTTTTTCCACGGTTGTGGATCATCTTTATACTCCTTGAGTTTATAAATTTTATTTTCGAATTTTAAAGTTTTCTGGGAAAGAGAATAAATTAAATGAATTGGTCCAATTTGGTAATTTGTTTTTTCAAAATATGATGTGCCGTCTTTTTGAAATTTCATATACGCTTTTATTCCTCGATTAATACCCTCCCAAATTGTGAAATATTGGAATTTATTGTCTTGTCTTTCCAGCTTCAATTTTAGATACGCCGGTAAATCAATTTTTTCATCATTTGTCTGTTTGCGCGCTTGTAGCCAGCCATTTTTTGTTTTTTCTAATAAAACATATAAAAATGCATCAGAAACTTTCGCTTCTAATATTATTTCAAAAACAGCAGTTTTATTTCCCCATATTTTTCCAAAAATCGCGCGTGTTTCTCGTATTTTTATCTCACATGTAAATTTTTGTTGGCTTGTTTCTTCGGTGTTAACCTTAATACTGACACTCCCATTACTAATGTCATTAAATAATAAATCTTTTTCAATAACAACAATTTGGGTATTAAATTTAAATATTTTTTGATCAGTTTCAAAAATACCGACCAGTTGGTTGACCTGTACCGTAGTTTTAACCTTAACCCTCTTGTCTACGCGTAAAAATTTACCTAGTACCTCGACTTCTACACGGATATCGTCTCCGATAGAATCGCCACTGTATCGTATTTGCACTAATTTTAATTCAATATTTTTTAGCATATTTTTGCTCCTATGCATAGGTGCATAGGAGCGCTAATCATTTTGGCTGTTTATATTGGTTATTTATTTAGTTTTTTTTCGGTTTCGGAAATTGCAATTTTGGTTTTTAAAACAGAGTCGGGATTTAATGAAATTGACTCAATGCCGAGTTCCACCAAAAATTTGGCAAAGTCCGGAAAGTCGCTGGGACCTTGTCCGCAAATGCCAATATACTTTTCATTGTTTTGGCATACTCTGATGGCTTCTTCAATAAGCTCTTTAACTGCTTCATTTTTTTCGTTGCCAATGCTGGATAATTCCGAATTATCGCGATCCAAACCCAAGGTTAATTGTGTCAAATCGTTTGACCCGATAGAAAATCCGTCAAAAATTTCTAAAAATTGTTCAGCCAAAATTACATTAGCCGGAATTTCGCACATGACATAGATTTTAAGCGACTTAAAATCTATGTCACCTTGAGGAGCGTTAGCGACGAATGGGTCACGTTTTAACCCGTTTTCTTCCATAATTTGCACAACTTTTCTGCCTTCGTCCAAAGTTCGGCAAAAAGGCACCATTGGAATAATGTTATCTAAACCAAATTCCTCGCGAACTTTTTTAATTGCCTTGCATTCCAACACAAAACCATCCTTAAATTTTTTATCATAATATCTTGACGCTCCGCGAAATCCAATCATTGGATTTTCCTCTTTTGGCTCGTAAAGCTCTCCGCCTAGTAAACTCCTATATTCGTTTGTTTTAAAATCGGAAAATCGCACAATTACAGGTTTTGGATAAAAGGCCGAACCGATTGTCCCGACCCCTTCGGCCAATTTATCAATGTAAAATTGCGTTTTGTCTGCATAACCCAAAGTTAGCGCGTCAATTTTTTTCTTTAAGGCGGGCTTTAACGTTTTATAATTTATTAAAGCGTTTGGGTGAACTTTTACAGAATTTATTATAATAAATTCCTCGCGAGCCAGACCAACGCCGTCATTTGGAATAAAACTCAAATTAAATGCGTTTGACGGCTCGCCCACATTCATTAAAATTTTTGTTTTTGTGTTAGCAATATTTGAAATGTCTGTTTTTTTAATTTCAAAAGGAATAATTCCTTCATAAACTTTCCCGTCCTCACCCTGCGAACAGTCAATTGTAACTTCTTGTCCGGCCTTAATATTTTTTGTGCCGTTGCCTGTTCCAACAATTACGGGCACTCCCAATTCTCTGCCAACAATTGCCGCGTGGCAAGTGCGTCCGCCCGAATCTGTAACAATCGCGCTGGCCAATTTCATTGCCGGCACCCAATCGGGATCGGTTGCTACGGTAACCAAAACCTCGCCTTTTTTAAATTTTTCAATATCCTTTGCGCTTAAAATTTTATTTGTCTTTCCAGAACCAATTTTGCTTCCCACGCTCATTCCGTTCGCAATAGTTTGTAGTTTGTAGTTTGTAGTTTGTAACACATAATTTTCCAAAACTTTCAAATTTTTTCTGCTTTGAACTGTTTCCGGCCTTGCCTGAACAATGTACAATTTTCCATCGCGGCCGTCTTTTGCCCATTCCATATCCATAGATTTTTGGTAATGATCCTCCACGATCATTGACCATTTTGCCAAATTTAAAATTTCTTCATTATTTAAAACAAAAATCTCCCTTTCTTTTTTAGTTGTGGCAATATTTTTTGTGGGTTGTTTTGCGTTTTTAGTATAAACCATTTTCACTAATTTTGACCCAATTTTCTTTTCTATTACAGGTTTAAAACCCTTTTTCAATGTAGTTTCAAAAACATAATATTGGTCCGGCTCAACCGCTCCTTGTACGACATTTTCGCCCAAGCCATAACTGGCGTTTATCAAAACAACATCGCCAAAACCAGACTCTGTATCGCAAGAAAACATAACTCCCGAAGCCCCCAAATCACTGCGCACCATTTTTTGCACGCCGGCCGACAAGCCGACTTTCGTATGTGAAAATCCCATTTCTTGCCTGTAAACAATTGCCCTGTCTGTAAAAAGCGAAGCAAAACATTTTTTCACCGCAAATAAAACATTTTCCGGACCTGCAATATTTAAATAAGTTTCTTGCTGTCCGGCAAAACTGGCGCCGGGTAAATCTTCGGCAGTTGCCGAAGATCTTACGGCCACATCGGTGTTTTCAACTTTGTAATTTTGGGACAATTTCGCGTATGCCGACAAAATATCATCTTTCAAATCCTGCGTAAGTTCTGCTCCAATAATTAATTCTCTTACCGCTTTTCCTTTTTCCGAAAGCTGTTTTAAATTGTGAAAATCTAAATCTTTTAAAACTGTCTCAATTTTCTTATCCAAGCCTGTTTGTGTTAAAAAGTTAAAATATGCTTCGGCGGTTGTTGCAAAACCATTTGGAACACTGACCCCTTTCACAGCCAAGTTGCCGATCATTTCTCCAAGCGAAGCATTTTTTCCGCCAACTTTTGGCACATCATTAATTCCAATTTCACTAAACCATAAAATATTCCTCATAATTTGTTTCTTGTCATTGCGAGCCTTGCGAAGCAAGGCGTGGCAATCTATAACTCTGGATTGCTTCGTCACTTCGTTCCTCGCAATGACAGCGTGTTTAATTTTTTAAGTCTATTATTTTATTTGCAATTGCCAGCTCTTCGTCTGGTTTAATCGCCAATATTTTTGTTTTCTTTAAAATATCTAAATTTTTGCAAATCATGTTTCGTATTTTTGCAGAACCTGATCCAATTGCTCCGGTAAAAACCAAAACATCGCATCCGCCCAAAATTGCAAAATAAGATCCGATAAATTTTTGGATTGAATAAACAAAAACATCAAGAGCAAGTTCAGTCCTTCGCTGCTGCTCAGGATTTTCGGTCCTTTTATTACTAATTATTCGTAAGACCTCCAACATTTCGCTTTCTCCACAAATTCCCTTTACCCCAGAATTATTATTTAAAATTTCATTTGTTTTTTCCAAGCCAAATTTTTCTACCATTTTGAAAATTATTTCATCGTCAACGTCTCCGGGTCTGGTCATCATTACGGTTCCGCTTAACGGCGAAAACCCCATTGAAGTGTCAACTGCTTTCCCGTTTTTAATTGCTGCAATACTTGACCCTCCACCAAGATGTATGGTAATTATTTTCCGCGCTTTTTTCTTATCCGCCATAGCTTTAGCGGCGGCGGATGCTGCATATTCGTGGGAAATTCCGTGAAAACCATATTTTCTAAATCCCTGCCTGTCGGCAGGCAGGCAAATTCTACTCACTTTTTCTGGTAAAGCATAAGTGTATGCAATCTCGGTCAAATTTTTAAAAAATTCTGTATCAAAAACCGCGATTTGCAAAACTCCTGGAAAATTTTTCTGGCAGACTTTAATTCCCAAAACATTAAAGGGATTGTGCAATGGAGCCAAATAATTTAATTCTTCCAGTTGTTTTAAATTTTCTTCTGTAATTTTAGTCGGCTCGTAAAATAAATCTTTCCCGTGCACCACTCTATGTCCGATTAGATTAATTTCTAAACTTTTTAAATTATTTATTTCTTCTTCTAAGATATTCTCAAAATTTTCTGAATTCAAAACCTCGCGTTTCCCCTCCTTGGTAACTCTTAATTTTTTATCAAACACTTTCCACTTAATAGATTGCGACCCGCAGTTTAAAACTAAAATCATAATTACTAATTCGTCATTGCGAGGAGCCCGCAGGTCGAAGATCCTGTAAGGGCGACGTGGCAATCTATAACTCCAGATCACTTCGTCACTTCGTTCCTCGCAATGACGGCTACAAAATCACCCCTTGTCCAATTTTATTTATTCCGCAGGCATTCCCTTCATCCGTATCTATGTGCATACACAATTTATAATTATCTTTTATTCGCACAGCCACATTTTCAAAAATAACTGGCCTTTCGCCTTCAATTTTAACAGAAACAACGCTGTTATTTTTAAGTCCCAAGTTTTTGGCTTCGCTTGTCGCACAATGGATATGGCGTTTGGCTATAATCAGCCCTTTTTCCAAAGCAACCTCACCGGCCGGACCAGCCAATGTGATAGCGCCAGAACTTTCTAAGTCCCCGGATAATCTCACTGGCGGGTTTGCTCCCAATTTTTTTGCGTCTGTCAGGCTTATTTCAACCTGTGTTTTTTCTCTTATCGGCCCCACTATTCTCACATTCTCGAGAATGTGAGAATCTGTTTTAATGCTTATAGTTTCTTCGCAGGCAAAATCACTCGGCTGGCTAAGTTGTTTTATATTTTTTAATTCGTAGCCTGCCCCAAATAATTTTTCCAGATCTTGCTTGGATAAATGGCAATGGCGCGCGGAAACTTCCACTGGAATTTTAATATTTTTTTTTATTTTCCACATTGGTTTATATTTTATTATTATATCACCTTTTAAAAAGGCAAGAAAGAGACTTTTCCACATTGCTATTTTTATCAATATTCTGAAGTAGAAGAGTACGTTTACAGCCAGCGCAAGACTTGTTTCTTCGCTTGCCGCCAAGGCTAGAAATCTTGTCGTAGCCGCGAATAGTCCACTTGCCACTTCTGCATTTGGGTAATGACGCGCGGTTCAGAATGGATTTTAGAAAGACAAGATGGGAAAATTTGTATTCCAAGAAAGGCCGAATTCCCTGATCCCAATGGTCTGGTTAAGATGTTGTTAATGTCATGGCAAAAAGTTTTCTTGTAAAACTAAAAAATCGCTCGTAAGTGAGCAATTTTTTAAACCTCCATCACCGAAAGCGATAAAGACTGACGCCTTGCAGGTTATCTTTTAAACTAATCGGCTATTAATTCCAAAATATTCATGTATCAGCTTATTCCTCATGCTTGATATTTTTTTCCAAGGAATGTTTGCATTTTCTTTTTTTACTTTTGCTGGAATCTTTCCGGCAGCCTCGCCAATTATCTCAAATTTTATGATAATAGCCTCTTGAGTTTTTTCATCTTCACAAAATTTTTCAAAAACAAATCCATCAGAAAATTTCTCAATTTTATTTAGCGCGTTTTCTATATCCAGCAAATAATCTTTGCAACTTCTCCTTGGTGAAGATTTTCTCATATATAAATAACTTCGCTTAATATGCGTTCACCAATGTAACGTTTCAAGGAATTTTTCATCACCAGGTCAATCTTAATCCCATTCAAAATCTTACTTAAAAATTCCTCTAAATCCAAATATTCAAACATGCTGGGAGTTTCATAATATTCAATCAAAATATCAATATCGCTTGTCTTGCGTTGTTCGCCTCGTGAATACGAGCCAAAAATACCGATTTTTTTCACTCGGAATTTTTTCTTTAAAAGCAATTCTTCACTTTTTATTATATTTTTTATCTCGTTTACGTTCATAATCTTCAAGTTTATTTTTATTATAATATGATTTTTGTAAAAATTCAATTAAGAGGGCGACTTTTTTATTTTAATCAAAACGGCTCATACCGGGAAAATCCCAATATGAGCCACTCTTTCTTTGCATTGGTTTTATATTTTTTTTCCAATAAACTCCGCGAACTCTGCCAATCGACAACTGTACCCCCACTCATTGTCATACCAGCCAATAATTTTTATTAGATTGTCTTTTACCATAGTTTCTTCTGCGTCAACAATTGCAGAATATGTATCGCCTTTAAAATCTGTTGAAACCAATGGCTCGTTTTCAATTCTCAAAATTCCTTTAAAGTTTTTTTCTGCTGCTGCTTTTTTAAAAACCTCATTTACTTCTTCTTTTGTTGTAGATTTTTTTACCTCAACAACCAAATCCAAAACCGAGACGGTTGGAGTTGGCACTCTTATTGCAATGCCGTCCAATTTACCATTTAATTCCGGAATCATTTTTCCAATTGCTTTGGCCGCTCCCGTTGAAGTGGGAATCATATTCAATCCTGCAGCTCGCGCCCTTCTTAAATCTTTGTGGGGCAGGTCTAAAATTTTCTGGTCGTTGGTGTAGCTGTGCACAGTTGTCATAAAGCCCTTCACAATTTCAAAATTATCGTTTAAAACTTTGGCAATTGGAGCCAAGCAATTTGTTGTGCAAGATCCCATATCCATAATATCAACTTTTCCTGAGTCATAACTGTTTGCGTTTACTCCCAAAACAAAACCCGGCAAATCTTTTCCGGGAGCGGAAACAATAACCTTTTTTGCTCCCGCAGTAATATGTTTTTTTGCTCCGTCTTCATCTGTAAAAAATCCTGTGCATTCTAAAACAACATCCACCTTCATATCCTTCCATGGTAATTTTTCAGGATCTTTTTCAGCCAAAATCGGACATTTTACTTCTTTGTCAAATTTCCCGTAAGTCGAGTCATATTTTAATAAGTGTGCCAGGGTTTTCGGATCAGTCATATCATTTATTGCCACAACTTCCAAATTTGGATGGTTGTTTTCTATGTGCTTGAAAACCTGCCGGCCAATTCTACCAAAGCCGTTTATTGCTACTTTAATCATAATTTTTATTTACTAATTTTTAGTAAACCGTCTACTTTTACTTTATCAAAACCAATTACAATTTCTCCGTCTATGTCAAGCACAGGCACTCCCATTTGTCCGGAATCTTTTATCATTTTTTGCAATTGCTTTTCATCTTTTGAGACATCAATATCTTCAAAATCAATTAAATTCTTCTTTAAATAGCCCTTAAGGGTTTTGCAATAAACGCAAGTTGGAGTTGAATAAATTTTTATTGCCATATTTTTTATTGGGCAGGAGCGCAATTTGTGCCATCGGCTCCAGAATTGGCGTTTGCGGAAGCTCCCGAGCTTGCGTAATCAACAGAAAATGAAACCGCAGCTTCTGCTGTATTAAGTTTTGTTGAGCAAAAACTGGCTTTTGAATTAAATGCGGCGCACACCATTGTTTTTACTCCTTCTGAGGATCTTCCGCCAAACGCCGACTCATCAATCACGGCCTCGTTCAGAATCAATGTCGGCGAACCAGAAACATTATATTTTGTTGCCAAATCAAAATCTTTTTTAGCATACGCCACACCTTTGCCTGGATCCGAGATACAAGAATTCAATTTTGCAGCATCAACTCCGGTTGAGGTTGCGCACGAATCCTCTTTGCCAGATGATGCCATTTGGCAAGCAACATAGTTCCAGAATTTAGCTGGCTGTTCTTCTCTTATGCAGATTTGCCTTAGATTTTCTTTTGCCTCAGCTTCTCCATGCATTGCCGTAATAGTGTTTCCCGACACAGCTCCTATATACACCGATTTTATATATTGTCCCAAGGATGGCATATTTTTCACCGCGTCAGCCATTGCCCGCTGCATTTGCAATCCATACGGGCATCTAGCAACAACGAATGCCAAAAGTTCTGGATTATCTGATTTCTTTACAGTAGCAGCTGCTTCTTCAGGGGTTTGTTGCGGAGCAGAATTTTCTGATGTAGCAGCTGTTTTTTCTGCGCTCATATCAAAAACCTGCGGGAATAAAAGCTTTCCATCTTTTGTTGCGTAAGAGTCAAATTCGTTTGTCCCAATTTTAATTTTTATTTTTACCAGCCCCGACTCTTCTGAAACTGATACAAGAGAAGCCGGCGTGCTTGCAAGCTGGTTGTTGTTAATATAATCTACTGCCTTTTGTCCAATTTGCTTGCCCGACATTCCAAAAAAATTCGGCAAGCTAAGGTTGGGGTTTGAGTTGGCATAAATCAATCCGCCCACAACCAAAACTCCAATGATCGCCAATCCCAAAAGAATATTATTTCTGTTCATATTTTTTAAAAAACTTAATTTAGACATGATATTTTTTACTTTTTATTATTTAATAATATTTTATTATATTCTATTTTTTTATTTATGCAAATTTTTTGTAATTTTTTCCGTCAAATTCGTATTTTATCAAAGCGCCAAACGGCAATTCTAAATCAATAATATTTTCATCTGAAATATTTTCCACATATTTTACAATTGCCCTTAAACTGTTATGGCTGGCTACAACTAAAATATTTTTTCCCTTTTTCAAATCTTTTTCAGCAAATTTTTTAAAAAACGGCGTTGTTCTATTATATACGTCTTTCTCGCTTTCTCCTCCTGGCGGGGCAAATTTATAACTTCTCCGCCATGCATAAACCATTGGCTCGCCATATTTTTTTGCAACTTGTTTTTTGTCCATTCCCTGCAATTTTCCGTAATATCTTTCATTTAAAGTCTCGGACACATAGGCTGGGACATCGTTTTCTGAAATATCAACAAAATTTCCCCATTTTTGCATTTTACCCGGATCTAAATGTATAAAAAACGGATATTTTTTTTCTACAGCCTCAAAAATCCGCGCAACCGTGTCTTGGTTTCTAAAAAGCGGCGAAGTGTAAACCGCGTCAATTTTATTCTGAAAAATTTCGTTTGCCAAATTGACAGCCTTTATTGCCTCGTTTTTTGCAATAGGACCGTCTGTCCAGCCTGCAAACCTGTCATCAACGTTCCACTGCGATTTTAAATGCCTCAGTAAAAATAATTTAGCCATATGATTTTGCGAGACAATAAATTTTTTGGAGCTTTAGGTACACCAAGTGCTTCCTTCCGCGAGAAAAAATTTGATTGCCGAGCAAAATTATTTTTTAAGCAACTCTTGCTCTATCTCCAGCAGCCTACTATATTTTACCATACGTTCCGGTTTTGCGGGAGAGCCCGCCTTAATAAAATCTGTGGATAACCCAACTGCCAAGTCCGCAATAAAATTGTCCATAGTTTCCCCGCTGCGATGGCTCACAATTGTTTTCCACCTAAAAGATTTTGCCAAATTACAAGCCTCAAATGTTTCAGAAACTGTTCCAATTTGATTTAATTTTAAGATTACTCCATTGCAGGCATTTTTATTATGCGCCTCTTTAATTCTCTTTATGTTTGTCGTGGTAAGATCATCTCCAACTATTATTATTTTTTCTCTGCCGGCATTTGGACTCACCGATTGGTCTGTAAGCCTGTGTCGCATAATACTTTCAAATCCATTCCAATCCTCTTCAGCATAAGGATCCTCTATTAAAATTATTGGAAATTTTTTTACCAAATCAACATAAAATTCCAAAAGTTCTGTCCGCGACATTTCTCTGCCTTCCAAATTATACCGATCATTTTTATAAAATTCGGAAGCCGCGCAATCTAAAGAAAATTTTACGTCAAGCTCCCCTTCTGCCGCATTTTTTAACAAAAATAAAGCTTGTTCTGTTGTGGCTACCGGCGGAGCAAACCCGCCTTCGTCGCCAAATTGTAAATGTTCTTTCCCAAAATTCTTTTCAATATTTTGCTGTAAGTTTATGAATATTTTATTACACGCTGCCAAATTTTCTGCAAACGTTTTTTTTTGCGGAACTACCATAAATTCCTGGATATCCAGACCATTTGTTGAGTGCCTTCCGCCATTTAAAACATTAAACATCGCCTTAGGCATCGTCATTGCGAGCGAATGCGAAGCAATCTCGTATTTTTCTGGATTGCTTCGTCGGCTGTCGCCTCCTCGCAATAACGCGATGTGGCGATATAACGGGATTTTTTTAGAACCTGCTCCAGCGCGGCACACAGCAATAGAAACCGCCAAAATTGCATTTGCTCCCAATTTTGATTTGTTTTCCGTGCCGTCAAGCCCAATCATAATTTTATCTATTTCTGCTTGATTTTCCGGATTCTTCCCTTTAAGCTTTGGCGCAATAATTTCATTTACATTTTTTATTGCCAGCGTAACTCCTTTTCCGTCAGCATCTCTCAACTCCAGCGCCTCGTTTTTTCCGGTAGAAGCCCCGCTTGGCACACTATCTACATACTCGCCTTTTTCAGTCTCTAAAACCGCCTCCACCGTCGGATTCCCCCGTGAATCCTTAATTTCCCTCGCAATAATATTTTTAATTTTACTCATTTTTATACTAAAGAGATAATAATATTACGGCCGTAAATTGACAAATAATTCTATAATTCCCGCTAAACTTAATTTTTAACCCGCCAACACATCTACTCATTGGTGCGTAGGTGTGAACGCCCCGACGATGGCGTGTAAAGCACGGCCTCTTTTTCTAATTCCTTATCGTCTTCGTCTAATTTTTCTATTGCCGCATCTAACAAATTATCCAATAGAAAATGCGCGGGGTATGCTTTTTTTGCTGCCGCCAGCGGAGACATATTCATCCTCTCTTTTTCCTCTTTTTTAATTTTTTTCAATCTTTTTTTGCGGTTTTCAATAAGTCTTTCCACAATTATTTTGTATCCGTTATCATCCTGTTGTAAACATTTTTGAACACTGGAAATTTTATTTTTTCCAACTCCAAGCATTTTTATAATTTTATCATAATTATAACCGGCTGACAAAAGTACTGCCACTTCTATTCTTCTCATAAAAGACGCAATTTCTTCCGGTGTTAACAAACTTTTAAAGAACGAACGAACTTCACCTCTGTTCTTCAATGAATCTATCGTATCATAAAACTCTCCGATCATTTGGATTCTTTTTTCTTTTGGCAAACTGTTTAGATGAAATACTGGCATAGTTAAAAATTATATTATCATACCATAGACTCACCGATTGGTCTGTGGGTCTGTTTTGATATAAGGTTACACTTTTATTTATTTAAATTTGCGACGTAATTAAAACCATAAAAATAATTATTCCATTTTGCATCGCTTGAACCATACTCATTGTCAAAATAAAAATAATCAGCCAACACTTCACGAACCCGTAAAAGTTCTTTCAATCGCTTTCTATTTTTAGGATCTTCAATGGTTAAATCCAATAACTCCAGTCCTCTTTCAAAAAACATCTGGCTATCCTTTTTGCTTTGATCTCTCCAATTTATAGCTCTACCGATTTCCGCCCCAATGTTTGCCATCTGCTCTGCAAGTGAAAATTTAAACCACCTGCCATTAAATTGTTTGCTAAAAATCATTTTTTGACAAATTTATAAACGATTTTAATTATTTTTTCGCGTATTTCCGCGTTATCAACTCCCCTACTTCTGTTTCCCAACCCCGGCTTTAAATTAATCATTGAATCAAATTCAATAAATTCTTCACCGTCTTTTTCCTGCCATATGTTTATTCCCCAAAGATTTTTTGGCTCGCAATTTTCTTGTTCAATTAAAAATTGTTCCAGATCCACATGCATTTCAGCATCAACCGCAACAATTTCTTTTTTAATATCAACAACAGCCTTTACTAAATTTTCATACATTCTTTTTGCCATTTCTTTGAGTTCGGTAATTTCAATTTTATCTTTTACAATTTTCATACTATTTTAGTTTTCGCAAATAGTCGTAAGCCGCCAAAGACGCTTTGCATCCTTCGCCGGCTGCCGTAATAATTTGTTTGTATGGTCCGGAATTATTGTCTCCTGCCGCAAAAAGGCCCGGAGTTTTTGTGGAAAAAGTTTCCGATTCAACTTGTATCTCGTCTCGTTTTGTAAAATCAACCAAGCCCTTTGCCAGCGAAGTTGCCGGCTGGCTTCCAATTTCTATAAAAATTCCTTGCACTTCCAAGGTTTTATTTTCTTTGGAAACATTGTCTTCGTAAATCAGAGCATTTACCATTCCGCCGGCTGGCGGATCGCCTTTAATTTCCTTTACGGACGCGCCTGTAATAATTTCAATTTTATCAGATTTTTTAACTTCATTTTTATTTTCCTCGTCTGCTTTTATTTCTGCTCCAAATTCCAAAACATAAATTTTACTGGCGTAGTTTTTCATAAATAGAGCAGCTTCCAAACCCGCGTTTCCTCCGCCGATTATGGCTATTGTTTTATTTTTAAATATTGGCCCGTCGCAGGTTACGCAATAACTCACGCCTTTGCCAATAAATTCTTTTTCTCCAATTACTTCCAATGGCCTTGGATCTGCCCCAGTGGCAACAATAACAGATTTGCCTTGGATTTTTTCGTTTTCAATGGTTGTAATCGTAAAAATATTTTCCTGTTTTTTAATTTTTTCAGCCTGCGAAAATTTTATCTCAACAGATTCTTGTTTTTCCAAATGCGACACAAATTTATCAATTAGCTCTGTTCCGGAAATATTTTCAAAACCCGGATAATTGCAAACTTCTGTAGCTTTTTTTGCAATTTGCCCGCCGAATTCTTTTGTAAGCAAAAGTGTTTTCATTTTTTGCCGGCCTGCATAAATTCCCGCAGTAATTCCGGCCGGACCTCCTCCAATAATTATTAGGTCATATATCATATAGTTTCTGTCATTGCGAGCCTTGCCGCAGCAAGGCGTGGCAATCCAGAGTTTTTGCGCGTTTACTCTAGATTGCCACGTCGCCTGCGGGCTCCTCGCAATGACACTTTTTTATTTTATTTGTTTTAAATATTCTTTTAATTCTCTTCCAAAACGCGGATCTTTTAACGCAAAATACAAAAACGATTTTAGCCACTTTTGCTTGTCTCCGCACTCAAGCCATTCACCTCTTAATTCATAACCGTAAATTGTTTTTCCGTCGCTGAGCATTTTATCAAAAACTTCTGCTAGAATTATTTCTCCTTTTTTTGACGGTTTTGCCTTTTTTAAATAAACAAAAACTTCTGGAGTTAAGATGTGCTTTCCAATAACCACTAAATTTGAAGTAACTTGCGACGCATCAGGCTTTTCAATTATTTTTTTTATTTTATACAAGCGGCTCGCAATTTTTTCTGCAGTCACCATCCCATATGCAGGCACGCTTTCTTTTGGCACAGTTTTAAGAGCTAAAACCGGAGCATTGCAAGTTTTAAAAATTTCCGACAATTGCAATAACGCAGGCGTATCGGAATCTACAATGTCGTCACCAAAAGAATTGGCAACTGGCTCATTTTTTACATATTTTGCGGCTTGTAAAATGGCATGGCCGTCGCCAAGGGGAAGTTTCTGCACGACGAAAGAAAACGAAATCCCTTCAAGGGCATTTTCAAAATCTTTAAGGTCTTTTAAGATATTTTCTTTTTTTCTTTTAATTAAAATTTTCTCAAGCTCGGGATCTTTTTTAAAATAATTTAAAATAGTTTTTTGCTTCGGACTTATAACAAAAATAATTTCGGTTATTCCGGAATTTTTTACTTCATCTAAAATATATTGGATTATGGGCTTATCAACCAAAGGAAAAAATTCTTTGGACAAAACTTTTGACATTGGCAAAAATCTTGTTCCCAAGCCTGCAATTGGTATGATTGCCTTTTTTATATCTTTTTGTTCTTCCATATGAAATGTAAGCGGAAATATGAATATTTTTTTGTTTGGGTTGCCCCGTCGCAGCGGGGCTGGCCGTGGGAAGGCACACGAAAAAATATCTTATTTCCGCTGGAATTTTTTAATTTTTGTATTTTACTCTTCGCAAAAACGCGGGGATTTCCCATTCTTTTTCTTGCGCTATTCGCTTTTTTTCTTCCTGCTCCTCGGCTTTTTTGATTTCCAAACCGCTTCTGCGTATTGTTGCATTAATTTTAATTCTGCTTTCGTCCGCATTTACAGAGCTCAAAACCGGCGATTCAAAAACAGGAATAATAGAAACCGGCCCTGCTTTTTTCTTTGGCTTTAGTTTTGGCTTTGGCTTTTTATTTTTTACAATTTTTTTTATCGGCCCAATAATTTTTTCTGGCGCAGGTTGTAAAACCTGCGCTTCTTCTTTGGCTTGCCCCCCTGTAATTAAAACCGTTGTTTTTATCCTATTTTTTAATTTTGGATTTTTTGAAATTCCAAAAATAATTTTTGCTTTTGGATTTTTGCTTGCAATGTGGCTGCTGACTTTTTCCACCTCAAACATTGATAAATTTTCTGATCCAGCAATGTTAAAAAGAATTTTTTCCGCTTCAAAATTGCTGTTTTGCAGCAGCGGGTTTATAAGGATTCGTTCGCAAATTTTTTCCGCGCGATCCTTTCCATATTCTTCAACTGTGTTCAAAAATGCCGTACTTCCCCTGCCGCTTAAAATTGCTTTCAAATCCGCGAAATCTATATTTATTATTCCCGGATTGTAAATTAAATCAATTAAACTTTCTAAAGATTCTATCAAACTTTTATTTACAAGCGAAAACGCGTCTGTAATCGCGGTGTTGGCATCTATAACTTTAAATATCTTTTCATTGGGAATTACTAAAGACACATTTAACATTTGGCGCAAGGGCTTTAAAGCGTTTTGAGCAATGCGGTATTTATTTTTGCCTTCAAATTTAAAAGGCATTGTAAAAATTCCAAAAGTAATTCCACCAAATTCCTTGCAAGCTTGCGCAAAAACCTGCGTAGCTCCGCTTCCCAATCCTCCGCCCAACGAAGCAATAAAAATTATTATATCCTGGTCTTTAAAAAACGAACTGATTTTTTCTTTGGCTTTTTCCGCCGCAAGTTTTGCCAAATCAACATTTACCCCTGTTCCCAAACCGTGAGTTTGTTCTTCTCCAAACCAAAAATATTTTACTCCGGATTTCTTTTTTAAAGCGCGTATGTCGGTGTCTGCCACAACAAAAGTTGCCTTTTCCAAAGACCTTCCAATTTCAGAAACAATTGATCCTCCGCCGCCTCCAATTCCAATTACTTTTATTTTTGCCTTAAACAATGATTCAGCCGGAAATTCCGGAAGAGAATTTTGTTTGTCATTGCGAGAAGCCCTGAGCGAAGTCGAAGGGCGACGTGGCAATCCAGATTGCTTCGCTGCGGCCCGCAATGACGGCCGCGCCCTTTTTTTCACTTTTTTCTTAGCTAAAATTTTCTTTGACTTTTTAGCCAATTTTATTTTTATAGATTTTTTAATTTTAGCTTTTATCTTCTTTGCCATTAAATAAGTTTACCTTGTTAAAATAAAAAATCAAGCCCGTCAGCGTTTATACGCTGACGGGCTCATGTTATTTAAACTTGCATTGCCTTTTTAAGGCGACCCCATTCATCTTTGGGTTTCCAGACCACGTTGCCTTTGGCAATGTCCTCTTTGACAGCCGGGTCGTCTTGCCGCCATTCATTGATGGGCTTGCGGACAAGGCTAACCACTGGGATATTCCATGGCGGCGCGCCATCAACGACCGTATACCAGTCATCAACAGTAAGCGACCGGTTAAGGAAGCACGCGATCCCAGCAACCACACCGCCGGAGGCCATAATCAGCTTGATCAGATCGGCAGTAGTGCTGAAGTTGTTGCACACGTCTTCCACGATCACGAAACGCTGGCTTTTCTCAACGCCGTGCCGAGCGAAGATTAGTTCGGACTTCTCCCGCGAGGTTGGGCTTGCCAGTGCAACAACTTTCTTCTCTGCCTTGATGACTTGGACATCATCAAATACGGCACCCATCAAGTCGGCTAAAGAATAGCCGCCGATCGGAGCGCCGCAGAAAGCGTCAAATTGGTCAAGGCCGATTGACTGGTTAATCCGGCCGATGAGGCATGTCGCGAAAAAACGTAACACTCTGGGATGGATTTCGGCCTTCGAGAAATTGGCGTAGATGTCGCCAACCCACTGCAAGTAAACACTGTTCAATCCCTGGTACTTGCCAGCATAGCCGACGAGCGGGCCGAGCCGTTGGCCATTCGCGTTCTTGGGACACTCGTAATACCCGTCGCAGTTTGCAAGGGTTTCTAAGTGCCGATTTCCTTCGATATTAACTTCTTTTCTCATAATACACCTCCTTTTCTGAATTGGTTGATAAGATCGTGAAGTTTTTGGGTTTCCCTGCGCGCCGCTTCGGCAAAATCTTTGCCCGAAGAGGCAAAAATAATTCCCCGAGAAGAGTTAACAATTATTCCCTGGCCGTTTTTGTCTTGGCCAGCAACAACTGTTTTTTCAACTTCTCCGCCTTGAGCTCCAATTCCCGGAATAAGAATTGGCATATTGCCAACAATCTGCCGGATTTCAGCAAGCTCTTCGGGATAAGTGGCTCCTGCCACAACCGCGCAGTTGCCATTTTTATTCCACTCGTCTGCAATATGCCGGGCAACGACCCGGTAAAGTTTCGCGCCATGATGTTTTAAATCTTGGAACTCGCCGGCGCCCGGGTTAGAAGTTCTGCAAAGCACAATAACGCCGTTATCTTTTCTATCTATAAAAGGCTTCATGGCTTCCTTGCCAAGATAGTTGTGGACAGTTACGGCGTCTGCGTGCAAGTAGTCAAACGCAAATTCGGCATAGCCATTGTTAGTGTTGCCGATGTCACCAAACTTGGCGTCTAAAATCACGGGCACTTGCCCCAATCCAATTGCAGGGATTTCGTGAAGCGTCCGCCAAAGCGCGTCAATTCCTTCTGCTCCATGGTTGGCGTAAAAAGCAAGGTTTGGCTTGTAGGCGCAAACAATGTCATGCGTTGCTTCCACAATTGCCCGGTTAAATTCAACTAATCCGTTGGCAACGCTAAAATTTTTTTTGAGAATGTGTCCGGGAATTTTTGAGTATTCCGAATCCAACCCCACGCAAACAAATTTGCCTTCTGCCCAACGCGCTTTCAGAAGTTCCATAAAATTACGGTTCATGTTTGCACCTCAAATTGTCAAAAAACAAATAACGCTCCAGCTCGCGCCAGAAATGCGCTTGAGCCGTATGTTACAAGATTATTTTTTATATGTCAAATTTAGCTTTCCAATACAAAATACGCATGGCGCCCAATTTTGAGCCTACAGGCGCATTTCTGATATGCTATTTTCCACTCAAAAAAGCACACTCATTAAAAGTATGCCCAAAAAACCTAAAAATCCGCATCTTGCATTTAGTAAAGCTTTACTAAATGCAAGACAATTGTCGCACAATAATAGTCTTATAAATTACAAACGTTTGTAAAAAATAAGATAAAACCAACTATTTTATTTCAATAATTTTATTGCGCGAGGAATACCCTGAAACAATTTTTACGCAAGAAGAACCAATTTTAAAATAAACTGCCAAAGCGTTTCTGATTGCTTCATTTGCTTTTCCTTTTTCCGGAGGCTCTTTTACAAAAACAACAAATTCAGTTTCACTGATTTTTTCAATTTTTTCTTCTCTGGAACGTGGTTTTGCTATTACAAAAATTTTCATATCTCGGCGTCATTGCGAGGAACGAAGTGACGAAGCAATCCAGAGTTATAGATTGCCACGTCGCTCTTACGGGCTTCTCGCAATGACACTAAATTACTATTGCTTCGCCTTCCCCAATTAGCGATACCTCCCTACCCTGAACTAAAATTGCTTGCTCATCTGTAAGTATTTTTAATTTTTTTCGTTTCCTATCGCTTTTAATTTTTTGCTTAATTAATTCCGCGTGCTCTGGCTGGTAATGGACAAAAATATCAAACGGAACCAAATTTAAACCTTTTAAATTTTTCAAGCGGACAAGGTTTTCATCAAAACCCGCCGCTGTTTTTATTGTTTTTCCAGCCACAATACTGCCGGCCGATGCTCCAATATATACTTTTCCTTCTTTTAATAATTTTCTTATCACTCTTTCAAAGTTGCACTTTCGCATTGCATTCAACAAATAAAAAGTATTTCCGCCGGCGACAAAAATTATATCTTTTAATTTTAATAACTCCATAACTTCTGATTCTTTTTTGCCGTCAATATCAACTTCTTGAACATTAAAACCCATTTCATCTCTCATTATATGCAAATCCTCGTTTGAATAATCCGGGTCCTGTTCTTTTCTGATTTTATGGGCGGTAGATATAAACGCAACAGTAATGTCATAAGCCGGCTTTTGCAAAAGTTTTATAATTTCATTTTTCATTTGCATTCCAGCAGAAGTAAGCAATAAAGTTTTGGCCTGATTATGTTTTATAAATGTTTTGATGGCGCCAACAAGCCAATAAATTATCGCAATAAAAATTAGCAAGCCTCCAATTGCCCCGACTCCGGCAATTCCAAAAGGCGTTAGGAAAAATTGCAAAACATCGGTTTTAAAAAATTGCAATTTTAACAACGGCAGCTGCCAAAAAGTGTTTAAAATATTTTGCCAAGTAAATATTTCTTTTTTACCAATAACTAAAACATATTTTCCCAGGTTATCTTTTGAATAAACCTCAATCTTATAATTACCGGCCGGCAATCGCTTGTCCAATTCCGGGCCTCTTAAATAATAATCCCTGCCAAAATTTTCATAATACTCTTTCCACTCCGCTGAATTTCCGTCTAACTCAAAAATTTGTTCTTCGCCCTGAAAAATTTTAGCAGAATATTTTCCGTTTGGATTTTCGGCTTCTGGTACTAATAAATTTATATACAGCTCAAAACTTTTATCCGAATTTATAAAATAATTTTTGAGCTGACCTTTTAGCTCGTCATAAAATGCTTGAGAAATTTCCGGATTATTTATTTGCACATCTCCTGCTCGCAAATAAACCAAATCCGGCGCGTGCGCAAAGGCATTTCCGGATATAAATAAAAACAAAGAAAAAAATATTACAAAAACATATTTTTTCATAATGATGTAATTATTTGATTTTACTACTTTAGTTTTTTAAATCAAATACCGCATTGCATTTTTCAAAATTATCTGTTAAAATCTTAATAATTGGGCGATTAGTTCAGTGGCAGAACGCTGTCCTGATAAGACAGAGGTCGAAGGTCCGATTCCTTCATCGCCCACGTTTTAATTACAGTTTAACAGAAATGATATATATTTATTTTGCAGTATAAATTTAAGATAAATATATGGACAAAGTTGTACATTTTGAGCTTCCTGCCGATAATGTCGAGCGGGCAAAAAAATTTTATAAGGAAGCTTTTAATTGGCAAATAGAAGATGTGCCGGAAATGAGTTATATTATTGTGCGGACAACCGAGGTTGATAACGAAAGAATGCCAAAAACGCCAGGGGCAATAAACGGCGGAATGTTCAAAAGGGGCGATATGAACAATCCCGTAACGAGCCCGACTTTTTCTATTGATGTTGCCAATATTGACGATGCAATTAAAATGATTAAAAATGCCGGCGGGCTGATTTTAAAAGATAAAACGGCTGTTGGAGATATGGGTTTTATGGCTTATTTTAAAGACACAGAAGGAAATATTTTAAGCGTCTGGCAAGGTACTAAAAAGAAATAAAAAAAAAGCGAACTTCGTGCTCGCTTTTTTGCATCCCTCAGTCATACCGAGGGGCGATAATATCTGCTATGATAATGTCAGGAATTGTAAGTCCGCATGAGGCGTTAATTCCTCGGCCTAGATTTACCCGCTCCTGAACATCCAATCCTTTTGCCCGCAGTTTATCTGCGAAGGCAGTTCTGTCTTGGTCGGTGGTTTGTGGGACTCCAGCAAGAGAGCCGTCTGCCATCGCGGTCACGTTAATCCTGAAAGGTCTGTTGCGAACGAATTCCGCCAGCCATTTCACATCTTCCTCTGTATCGTTCAAACCTTTGGCAACTGCCCAAGCAACCACAGTAGTGCGTTTGGTTTTTGCAAAAATTTCGCAGAAAAGATCTCTCATAACTTCGAGGGATTGTGTGCTCGCGGCACACATATACTTTTTGCGAAGCTCTGGCCTAAAGTGCACTGACCAGTGGAAAATAATCGGCAAGTGACTATAGTTTTCCAAAAACCAAGCGAGATTTTTTTCGTGTCCTACCGTGGTCATAATGTAGCTAACCGGAATTCCACCTGACTTCAGAGCTTTATCCATTTCCTCCACGGCTTGGCATGAATTTTTTGGGTTCAAAAACATACAATCTCCCTCGGTGGAAAAATTGAAAACAAGGTGTTTTTTTTCTTCAAAAAGCCCGCGCGCGTGATAGCTTTGCATTCCCCAAAGCATCTGGGCAATCAATTCTCCCTTTGTCCAGATCCTTCCATTTTTAATTAAACGGCTTCTCGACTTGCATTGCAGGCATCCAATGCAACCCGAGCTGGAGGAAATGCAAATATAGCACTTATTGTCTTTACGCTCCGGTCGGTTATAAACAACCACAGTAACTGGCAGTTTGTCGGCGGTCATTATGCCGTCGATTCTTTCAGCGCCGTCGTTGTCGCCAGTCCGGCAAAAAAAATTCATAAGATGCTCATACTTCAGAAGCGGACTCAAAATTTTGTAGCGCTTCAACATCGTTATTGACGGCATATTTTTTTGCCAAATAGCATTCTGCACCGTATCCATAAGAATTTCCACCTTAAGGGTCTTAAGGATAAAGTCGTCTACAATCCTGTGCTTATAATCGTACCAGTTGCTGGGTAACGCGGTCGCTCCGGTCATCATAATTACAACCATATTTGGATTCAAATCTCTGCACCAACGCGCCACTGTAAAGCCGGATGCTCCGTCCAAGTTGACGTCAATCAATCCAAAGTCAAAATGCGTTGACAGTAAAAACTCCCTTGCTGTTTCCGCTTCCAGCGCGGAAAAAACATTGCAGTGCCTTTTCAACTCTCCTTCAATTGCTCTTAGAATAATAGGATGATCATCAACCACCAACGCATTCAATTTCTTCCTTTTCATCTGTGTTCCCCTTTAAGTTTCAAGGTGCAAAACCGCTACGAGCGGTTAATCGGTAAAGTTATTGTAAAAACGGAGCCCTTGCCGAAAACGCTTTCAGCAACAATTTTTCCGTTGTGTTGCTCTACTATCCATTTGCATATTGATAAACCCAAACCAAAGCCGCCCTCGCCGTCCTGCCTTGCAGGAACTGTCCTGTAAAAACGGTCAAATATGCGAAGCAAATCTTCTTTTAATATTCCAATGCCATTGTCTGAAATAATAATTTTTATCGACTTATTTTTTAAATCCGGCTCAATTTTTATTTTTACCCAGCCGGAATTTTTCCCATATTTAACGGCATTTGCAATAATATTTAAAAATAATTTTTCCAGTTTTATTCTGTCGCCTTTAATTTCAATACCTAATTTATTTTTTTGGAAAAAGATTTTAATGTTTTTCTGTGCAGCCAAGGGCCTTACTCTTTCTGCTATGTTTTCCATAAATTTATTCAAATCAATTTTTTCTATGTTCATTTTTTCAACAGAGCTTTCTTCAACAGCGGTAAAAAATGACAAATCGGATAAAATATTAGAAACTTTGTTTATTTCATTATCAATGGCATTCAAACTTTCTAATGCTTCCTTGTCCTTGCTATAATTGGAAAATTGCTTCCTAAAAAATTCTAAATTTAGCTTTGCAATGGAGAGCGGAGTTCTTAATTCATGGGAAGCATCAGAAATAAAATGAGATTTTAATTCCAGAGACCTTTTTAATTTTTCGTTAGCTTGCATAAGTTGTTGCGTTTTTTGCGTAACTCTTTCTTTGAGGCTGTTATTTATCCTGGCCAATTCCATTTTAACAATTACAGTTTCGGTAACATCTGTTGCCATTGAAAGAGCGCCGTCTATATTCCCGTTTTTATCCCTTAAGGGAACCGCTACAATGCTTAAATATCTTAACTCACCAGAAGGAGACTTTGTTTTACAATTACTTTTTTCAAAAAGCGTGCCATCGGATAAAAGCTTTCTATACAGCGGACACAGTCCCTCACGGATAAAAAAGGGCAGATGAAACACGTTTTTTCCAATTACTTGTTTTAAATCTGCAAAATTTTCAAAATATTTATTTACAAAAGTAATAACACCATTTTTGTCTATGGTTATTATACTAATGGGGGCCGAATCAATAATTTTTTTATTAAAATCGGCAACTATTCCCTTGTTCTTTTTAAAAAAATTGGGACTTTTTAAGTCTTCCATATTATTATATCTTAATCCTTTATATTATTCAATTGGATTATTGTCAATAATTTTATTTAATGGTTTATTCATATTTTTTTAATAATTTAAGAAAAGGACAGTCACGGGGGCCTTCGTATTATATATGAAATGAAGTGCCCCCATGACTGTCCCTTCTTTTACTGTATAATACTTATATCCAATTAACACTCAATTAAAAAAACCTTGATATAATTTTAGAACAGATATAGAGTAAAGGTGCTAATAATTTGGGCTATGGAAGAAAATAATTATAACAATTTAAAACTTTTAGTTGCCGGCAAAGAATTGTTGAGTAAAAATGAGGAGGAGTTAAGGCGCCTGGCGTCTTTTCCCGAGCTCAACCCAAACCCAATTGCAGAACTGGATTTAAACGGACAAGTGCTTTACCAAAACCCGGCAACAAAAAAATTATTTCCCAACTTGCAGGAAAAGGGCACAACTCATCCATGGCTTTCAAATTGGGACAATATAATAGAAGGAGTAAAAAATGGAATAGAAAAAATTGACTGTGAAATAATTACGGGAAAAAATTATTACCATCAAACAGTACACTTTTTAAGCAACGTTCAAAGGATGCGCATTTACGGAGTTGACATTACCGAACAAAAAAAGAAGGAACAAGATTTACAAAAACTAAACCGGACGCTGCTTGCCCTTTCAAACAGTAATCAGCTCTTAATGAAATCTGAAAGCGAAATTGATTACTTAAATGGCGTCTGCAAAATTATAATTGATGACTGCGGATATGAAATGGTTTGGATTGGCTTCGCTAACGACGACGAAGAAAAAACTATCAAACCGGTGGCTTATGCCGGCTTTGAGGACGGGTATATAGAAAGCTTAAATCTTACTTGGGCAGATACAGAACGCGGGCAAGGCCCTACGGGAACGGCAATACGCACCGGAGAAATCGGCGTATGCGAAAATATGCTAACCGACCCGAAGTTTGCGCCATGGAGAGGAGAAGCTCTAAAACGCGGATATAAATCATCCGTTGTTTTCCCAATGAAAACTGAAGGGAAAACATTTGGCGCCGTTAGCATTTATTCAAAACAAATCAGCCCGTTTTCAGCAAAAGAAATTGTATTATTAAAAGAACTCACCAGTGATGTTGCGTACGGCGTAACTTCTTTAAAAACAAAACAGGCAAGACGGCAAGCGGAAGAATTGCTGCAAAAAAACGAGATAAAACTCCAGTCAGAAAAAAATGTTCTAAACGCAATAATGGACAACACCAAGGCAAGCCTTGCATATATCGACAGAAATTTTAATTTTGTCGCCGTAAACTCCACTTATTGCGAAAACAACGGGCGCGCAAAAGAGGAACTTTTGGGGAAAAACTATTTTGACTTTTTCCCGAGCGAAGAAAACCGCCTTTTATTTGAAAAAGTTAGAGACAGCGGAGAAAAAATAGAATTGAATCAAAAACCTTTGGTTAATAAATTCCAGCCTTGGCAGGACGTAACATATTGGGACTGGACAATCACTCCCGTAAAGAATAATGAAGGCAATGTTTATGGATTGGTTGGCAGGTACCCCGAAAATTGGACACTTAGTATGTTCTCGTTGTATCCTGAATAAAAACAAAACTTATGCCAAGAGGATATCCGTC
>MHPJ01000005.1 GCA_001822065.1 Candidatus Staskawiczbacteria bacterium RIFOXYB1_FULL_37_44
CTGCAACAGCCAACAGATGTCTTTGATTTAAAAATAGCCTGTTCAGGCGAGTGTTTAACCCGCGGGGTTAAACAGGGGGTGGAGATTGATTACATCGTTGATCCATGGGCTTGCGGCGACGCGCTTGTTGATTCAAGGGATAGCCAATCTTACGCTACTGTTTTGATTGGAAATCAATGCTGGATGAGAGAAAACCTGAATGTGGGAACGAGAATTGCCGGCGCAAGCAACCAAACAGACAACGCCACTCTAGAGAAATATTGTTATAGCAACAACGATGCAAATTGCACCACTTACGGTGGTCTTTACCAGTGGAACGAAGCAATGCAATATACGGCCTCTTGCAATGGAACCGGAGCTCCGCCAAACGACGCTTGCGCTTCGCCAGTTCAAGGCATTTGCCCGACTGGTTGGCATATACCAAGTCATTATGAGTTCACAACCTTAGGAAGGGCTGTTTGCACATCGGGCTCTTGCGCTACTGATTTTCCATATGATACTGAAACCGATGGCTGGATAGGCACAAATGAAGGCACAACTTTAAAAACAGTAAACAGTTCTAGCTTTTCAGCCCTTTTCGGGGGTGCTCTTGTTTTTGGAACTTTTGGCCAAATCGGAACAGATGGTTTATTTTGGTCTTCCTTGGAGGGACAGAACAGTTCCAATGTATGGAATCTTCAATTAGCTTTCGCCAATGCCAGAGTAAGTCGCGCTGTCGATGCAAAGGCTATCAGTGTTTCCATTCGTTGCATCCGTAGTCCAGTCACCAACACCGCCCCGGCTCTCACCAGTGTAGCCACCTCACCAAACCCCATCCAAGGAGGTTCCACTCTCACCATAACTCCAACAGGCCAAGCAGACGATGATTCAGACGCCTTGTATTACTACTGCAATGAAACAGGATCTGCCACATCCGCAGACACACTCTGCACCCAAGCCAACACCAGCTACGCAACCCCGTATTCATCAATGACCTGCAGTTACGCAGTATCAACCGGAAACACCACAAGAACAGTCTACTGCCGAACCTACGATGGAACAGAATATTCCAGCGAAGTTACAGCAACTTACACCGTAGACACCACTGCCCCAACTGTTTCAGATGTCTCATCTATTGCCACCGATTCAACAGCCACCATTACCTGGACCACCAACGAAGCCGGTTCAACAATGGTAGAATATGGAACAACAACAAATTACGGAACTTCAACAACAGAAACAGACACATCAACAAGAGTCACCAGCCACTCGGTTTCGCTCTCAAATCTCTCTTCCTGCACCGCATATCACTACCGCGTGCGTTCCACAGATTCGGTCTCAAACGAAACAATTGGCGAAGACAACACTTTTACCACCACAGGATGCGGAGGAGCTTTGCCGGCTATCGCCTATAGCAAAGAAGACCAAATCAACCAAATTATGCAAAAGCTAATCGGCCTTATTAAACAGGCAATCAAGCTGATCAGCGAGAAAGCGGGGAAGTAAATTTTTTATGGAATTTTCCAAGTGGAAAAATATTTTTATTGTTTTAATTGCAATAGCAGTTCTTGCGAGCGGTGCTGCTTTTGCTTTAGAAAATAAAAAACTTTTAGTTAAAAAAACAGTTGTAGTTGAAAGCAGCCCAAAAAATAGCGAGACTTTAATAAAAAATGAAGTTTTGCCGCCTCCTCCTCCGCCGCCAGAAAAATTGGCAAATCCGCCATTAGTTATAAAAGCAATTTATGTTACGGCGTGGTCGGCAAGTTCAAAATCCTATTTAAATTATTTAAGCCGGCTTTTTGAAAACACAGAAATTAACGCAGTTGTTGTTGATATTAAAGGAAGCGACGGAAGAACAGGAATTTATAATACTGACAACGTAGTGAACTTTTTGCACAGCCAGAATATTTATGTAATTGGCAGGATTGCCGTTTTTGAAGATCCGGTTTTTGCAAAAATGAAGCCGGAGTTGGCGGTTTTTGACATTAGTAAAGCCGCCCAGGAGGGCGAGCCTCGCCTTTGGCGAGACAATAATGGATTGGAATGGCTTGACCCATCGTCAAAAGATGTTTGGGATTACAATGTTTCTCTGGCAAAAGACAGCCTTCACAATCACGGATTTGATGAAATAAATTTTGATTATGTGCGTTTTCCCACAGACGGAAAAACAGCAAATATGGGTTTTCCGATTTATGACGGAAAAATATCAAAACAGGAAGTTATTAAAAGTTTTTTTAGCTATTTAAGAGCAAATTTGTACAATTCTAAAATTTCTGTTGATTTGTTCGGTTTGACAACAGTAAATACAGACGATATGGGAATTGGCCAAGTAATTACAGATGCTTTTGCAAATTTTGATTATGTCTGCCCGATGGTTTATCCTTCGCATTACGCAAACGGGTTTATTGGTTTTGCAAAACCCGCCGAACATCCTTATGAAGTTATAAAATATTCGTTAGACAGCGCAATGTTAAAAAAAGATCCGCTTTATTTTTCCAAACTTAGGCCATGGCTCCAAGATTTTAATATGGGAGCTTATTATACTGCTGACATGGTAAAACAGGAAATTAAGGCAACGCAAGATTCTTTAAAAGAAAATTATTATGGCTTTATGCTTTGGAATCCGTCAAACATTTATACGCAAAACGCTGTTTTAAGGCCAGATTAACCTTTTGTAATGTATAAATACTTGTTTAACAAAATCCAAATTTAAACTTTTTCCTCCAGCTTTACGGTTAGGTTCAACTCTTTTTTGTCACGCAGGACTTTTAAATTGGTTTGGCAGCCAATTTTGCATTTTTGCAAAATGTTTGCCAAAGGATTTTTGGCTGTAATTTTTTGATTATCGCATTCTAAAATTATGTCCCATTCTTTTACTCCGGCTTTTTCTGCAGCCGAATTTTTTACCACCGGCCCTTCGCCAAGCGCTTCCCGCACAACCAAAGCGCCGTCGTTTACCGGCAATTTATTTGCCTCGGCCATATCTTTTGAAATTAAAACATACTTTACTCCCAAAAACGGCATTATTATTTTCCCGAATTTTTTAATTTCTTCCAAATCTTTTTTGGCATAATTTATTGGAATTGCAAAGCCAATATTTTGCGCCCCCGCAATCATCGCAGTGTTAATGCCAATAACTTTTCCTTCCATATTTATTAACGGCCCGCCGGAATTTCCCGGATTTATTGCCGCGTCTGTTTGGATTAAGCCCCGCAAATTTTGCATTTGATGGTCAATTCCGCCGAAAGCAGAAATAAATCTGGACAATCCGGAAACAATTCCGGCCGACAAAGTGTCGGTAAATTCTCCCAACGCGTTTCCCACTGCAACAACTTCCTCTCCAAGTTCAATTTTATTTGAATCGGCCAAATTTAAAAATGGAAAACGCTCGCCTTCAATTTTTAAAACGGCAGTGTCGTTTATCGGGTTTCTTGATAAAACTTTGGCAGGATATTTGTGCTTTGGATCCAAAATTACAGTGTAGTCGCAAGTAGTGTCGGAAACAACGTGGTTTGAAGTAAAAACATATCCGTTTTCCGAAACAATAAATCCGGAGCCTCCGCCAATTTGGGTTTTTTCTGTTTTTATTTTTTTTGAGCTGTACGGGAAAGAATAAAAACTTTCTGCTTTTGGCAAATCTCGCGAGACTATTACGGTAATTACCGCCGGACAAACTTTTTTAGCAATTTGAACAATTGGAGATATCATACGTCATATTTATTTTTGAAGGTTATTGTGTTATTATAGCATATTGCCCCTGTAGTTCAATGGATAGAACGGCTCACTCCTAACGAGCTGATCCAGGTCCGATTCCTGGTGGGGGCACAGGAGTTTCTAGCACTTTGTTAAGGAGAATTCGCATGGCTACTGTCGAGAAAGCGCAAGAGGCCGCAAGGGGTACTTTTTTGGATTCGTTAGTGAAGCGCATTGGCGCCATATCCACCTACCGGGAGGAAACCTTTCTCGCGATTTCATCAAAGAAACCCTTTTTGAAGATGGCCATGACAGGCTTATTCAAGCCTGGGAACATTTCTTGGCGGACAAGGAAACGGACGAAGACTTCCACGGCGTCATTGAAGAGCTTCTGCGCCAAAAGCGGGAGCTGGAAAAAAGGAAGAAAAGCAGAGAGCGCCGGCGGGCAGACAGCTGGCTGGAGTAGTTTTTCGTGTTTTTCATTTTGCGCCCCCATAGTTGCGTAAGCCTTCGGAGCGCGTTTTTTTACAAAAATTTCAAAAAAACATAATTTTTAGCTGGGGATAAGTTTGGGTTAAAGGCTGGACAGGGCATCCTTGAAGTGCTAAAATTATTAAAAGTTATTATATATTAATTTCATGGAAAATAACGACGAATTAAGAGATTTAAATGGCAAATTAATAGACTTAGAATTAGCAAAAAGCGACAATAATAAACCTGTCAGAAGATTTCTTCCGGCATTCGTATTTCTGGCTTCGTTTTATTATTCTTTCCTTTTGGCAATTGGTTTGGCTTTGGGCTATATCGGTTCCAAAATATTTTCTAAATATTTGCTTGAAAACGGCAAAGTGGATTCCATTTACATAGATTGCGGAAAATGGAAAATTCATATGCATCACTGGATTTTGGGAGCAATATTTTTGGCGTTGGTTTGGGCTATTGATTATTTTTATCTTCCAAGTTTTTTCTTGGGAGTTGTTGGAGGCATTATTGCCCATGATATTTATGACTTTAACGACTGGCACAAGGTTCTGATTAGGGCTGAAGAAGTTGCTAAATAATTTAAAAAATATATAATAAATGCGGCTGATTGCCGCATTTTAGTTGCCAGCCTGCGGCAGGCAGGGAGGAGTCGCATAGCGGCTATTGCAATAGTTTCGAAAACTATAACCCTTCACGGGGTTCGTGGGTTCGAGTCCCACCTCCTCCGCCAAGCTATTGACAGGGTATACCCCTATGGAGTATAATAGAATAATGGAGCATAAACAAGAAAATACGCATAAACAAAAGGCTATCAAACGGTTGAAAATAATTTCAGGGCAGATAAAAGGGTTGGAAAAAATGATTGAGAATGACAAGTATTGCATTGATATTATTAATCAATCTCTCGCTGTAAAACAGGCTTTATCGAGCTTTGAGGATTTTATTTTGAAAAATCATTTGTCTACTCACGTAGTCAGTCAAATGAAAACAGGAAAATCTGATAAAGCAATAGAAGAAATACTTTCTATTTATCGTTTGTCTAAGAAAAAATAACCTATGGAATTACTGCTTGGAGCATCAATAATAGCGACATTTATAGCAGGGGTACCGGGTAACAGATAAGCAAGGAATTGTAAGATCGGAATTAGCCAAGTTAAATTAATATTATTAAATAAATTTTATGGAAAATCAAAACAATAACAATGGCAGTAATAATGATATGGGCGGTAAAATGATGTGGATAATGATGCTTTGCTGTATTGTACCGATTTTATTTATATTTTCAAGCGGCGCTATAGCAAGCAGAGGAAATTGGATAACGATAGTTATAATGGGAGTTTTTGTAATAGGATACTTATTTATAATGAATAAAATGCACAGTAATCATGGAGGAAAATCCGGCAAGGATAAATCAGATAATTCTCATCATGGCCACGGGTGTCATTAAATTAATAAAAAATTAACGCTATTAGTTGTTTTATAAATATACAATGAAAAAAACAATTATAATAAGTATTATATTGTTTGCGATGTTGGGTGTTGGGACTCAAGGTTTTGCGCAAACAGCAGTTAATACGCAAGCTAATACGGGTAACCAGACGGCCCAGGAAGAAACGGCGGGAAAAACTATATACGACAACCTTCAAACTAATAAGGTGAGCTGTTCAAATCTATCCGACAATGATTTTGAACTTCTGGGAGATTATTATATGGGCCAGATGATGGGAGGATCGCACAGCGCTATGGATAATCTCATGACGCAAAGAATAGGCGAAGCTAACAATCGTTTAATGCATATTGCTCTTGGCAAACGGTTTTCTAACTGCGATCCGTCGGCATCTTTGCCTGCGCAAGGAATTAGTTTTTTGCCAATGATGGGAATGATGGGCAACTGGCAATCCTATGATAATAACGGCAATTATAATCAACCTAATAACTTTAATTCTATGATGGGTAATTATTTTGGAAACTCAATGATGGGTTTTGGCTATGGCTACGGCGCCGGATGGTTGGGAGTAATTTTGATGATACTCTTTTGGGCGCTGGTTATAATTTTAATAGTTATGTTGGCGCGAGGATTGACCGGACAAAATAAAAAATCTTCTGATAACAACGGTAACTCTGCAATGGATATTTTGAAAGAACGCTATGCGAAAGGCGAAATTAATAAAGAGGAGTTTAAGGCTAAGAAAAAAGATTTAAACTAATATATATCTATGAAAATTTGCATTATTTTACAATCAAACAATCCAGAACATATTTGGAATACATTTCGTTTTGCCATTACTTCTTTGAAGGCAAAGCATAGAGTAGTAATTTTTTTAATGAACGAGGGGTCTGAGCTTGATGCTATTGGGGACACTGAAAGCTTTGATATTTCTAATAAAATTGCTGAGTATAAAAAATTGAAAGGAGACATATATGCCTGCGGAACCTGCTTAGAACTTCGTGGTAAAAAAGGAGCGAAGGTTTGTCCAGTTTCCACGATGTCAGACCTGTTAAAAATGGTTGAAGAGAGCGATAAAGTTCTAGTGTTTGGATAATAATTATGGATTGTTGTAATTCAGAAACTTATCTGTCAAAAGAAGTTGTAAAAGGCACAAGGATAAAAATATAAATATGAAGTCTTCGTGGATTTGTTCCAGAAACGATATGTTTGGGAATGTCGGCGTTATTATAGCAGGAATTTTGGTCGCTTATTTTAATTCTATGTGGCCAGATATAATCGTTGGCATGGGAATAGCCGGTCTGGCTGTATATTTCTCACTAAAAATTATACAAGAGTCAAAACAGCATAGTCATAAAAATTTGACACAGCGGGTAGGAAGTGTAAAATAGAATAATATATATGAACTTCAGCAATAAGAATTTAATAGTATTCTTCTTGATATTGACCGTTACGGGAGTTTTTGTCTTTCATTGGTTTTTGGTTGGCGATATGATGCCGGTTAGCGAATGCGTTTCTATTGAATGCGTTTATTCCTCTGCCCAAATACTACCGCCGGAAACAATTAATACTTTATTGGTTGTTTTAATAGCAGTTCTTCTTGCAGTGATTATGCCACTGACGATACCGTTGGATAACAAATTAAGAAGAATATCTGGACGGATGTTTCTCAAATGGAAGTTCGACGTTTTTTTGTATAAGTTTATTTCGTGGCTTAAAATTTTAGAAAAAAGAGATCCTCAAACCGCATCAATTGCGGCGCGGATTTAGGTTTTCTATAAACCTTAATCCCAGCGCCGCTACCACGGCGTTTTTAGTTTAAGTAAAATATAAAGTTAAAATAAATCAATGTTAAAAGAAATAAAAATTAAAATAGAGAATTTAAGGTCCGTAGAGGACAGGATGACGATTGAGGCAGAAGTTGAAGTATTGGACGGAGTTGATGGCATAAATGTAAACGAAACCAACGGGAATTATTATATAAAGTTTGACGAAGATAAAATTTCGTCTGATGAAATCGTAAAAAAGATAAAGGACATTGGTTTTGACGTTGCCTCAGATAACGTTTCTCCCAATGAAGTGTTGACGGAAGAAGAGTCCGCACCAGCTCAATCAAAAGAATGGTCTTTGGGTAAATTCAAAGAGCATATTTACAAAGTTGAAGGAATGCATTGCGCCTCTTGCGAAATTTTGATTGAAAAAAAACTTTTAGGTGTTCAAAATATAAAATCAGTTGATGCTTCAACTTCAAAAGGAGAGGTTGTAATAGAATATTCAGGCGACAGGCCAAATCCAGAAAGATTAAGCAAGATTTTCAAAGAAGAAAATTATTTATTTGACGACTTAAATAATAAAAAGATTGCTTCGTCGCAGGCTCCTCGCAATGACGGGAAAAAAGATAAAGAAGCCAATCCCACATTGGTTGCCTTTAATATCGCTATTTTTGTAATCATTGCCTTTTTGTTGCTTCAAAAAATTGGGATTGCCGATTTTTTAAGCATAAGCTCAACTTCATCTGTAATGACGTTTTTAGGGTTCGGTCTTTTGGCAGGACTCTCTTCATGTGCCGCATTGGTAGGAGGAATCATTTTATCAATGTCAAAACAATGGTCATCTCTTTATTCGCAAGAACAAACAACATCTCAAAAATTACAGCCCCATATAATGTTTAATGCGGGCAGGGTGATTTCATATGCTGTCTTGGGTGGAGTATTAGGCATTATAGGAAGTAAGCTTCAAATTTCACCACAATTTACGGGCTATTTGGTAATCGGCATATCGCTATTAATGATTTCTCTTGGGTTTCAGATGTTGGGAGTTAAGGCATTTAGAAAATTTCAAATTGCAGCTCCAAAATTCGCTACAAGATATATTGCCAATGAAAAGAATTTTCAGGGTAAACAAATGCCATTTATAATGGGAGCGTTGACTTTCTTTTTGCCGTGCGGATTTACAATTACCGCCCAAAGTTTGGCTTTGCTTTCTGGCAACGCATTCTCGGGGGCGTTAATAATGGGCGCGTTTGCGCTGGGAACCGTTCCCTCACTTTTGTTTATTGGGCTTTCCAGTGTTAAGTTTTCGTCAAAGCCCCACTTGGCAGAAAGGTTCGCGAAGGTTGCGGGTTTCTTAGTTTTGTTTTTTGCTCTATATAATATTTCAAACCAGGCAACTGTGTTGGGGTTCACTGGATTCGACAATATTGTTGCTTTAAGCCAAACTCAATCGCAAGGAACGAAAGTCGACGAGAAGGATTTGCCTCAAATTATTGATGGAAAACAGGTAATAAAAATGACAGCTTACGGCTCAAAAGATGTTCCAAATTCCTTTAAGGTGAGGGTTGGGGTTCCTGTAAGATGGGAAATAACCGCAGATAGGACAGCTGGCGGGTGCAATGGTTCAATCATTTCTAACAGCTTGTTTTCAGAGTCAATTGATTTAATTCCGGGCCAGCTTTCAGTAAAAGAATTTACTCCGGAAAAAACCGGCAAATTTAGGTTTTCCTGCCAGATGGGAATGATTTCAGGAATTATTGAGGTTGTGAATGCGGATACTACCGTTGGTTCAAATAATTCTGGAGCACAGGTCGTTAATGCAGCAACGCAGACCGGCGACGATGTAGTTCCATCGGGATCAACCGGATGCGGCTGCGGAGGTGGCGGAGGCAGTACTTGCGGCGGGAAATAACATAAATTAAATAAAAACTATGCAGAAAACAAAATTCAAAATTCAAGGCATAAAGTGCGATAATTGTTCTTTGCTGATTGAGGAAAAATTAAAAAGCAAAGATGGTATTGCTAAAGTTAAAGTCGACCACGACTCGAATAAAGGGGTTGTTATTTATGACGAGCGAAAAATTAACGCAAGTGATATTTATAAAACTATTGAGGAGATAGGCGGATTTAAAGTTGAGAGAATTGAGGATTTCATAAAAAACGCTGAAGAAAGCGTCAATTATGATAATCCTGATGGAGTAATAGATGTTAGGCCGCCAATCGAGAAAACCTCAAACAGCCGTGGATTTTACGGCTTTATAGCGAGTTAAATCAATGGTTTGTGCTGGTTTTAATTCTTAGCCCAGTCTATGCTCTACGCAACTTAATACTGCGCAGGCATCGCCAGTTTCTCCGAAACTTATTAGCTAAATTAATTGTCTAAAAAAATATGAGAAAAAATATTAAAAAATCAGTAAAAGAAAAATTCATCAAGATATGCAAGCTTTGCGGAATTGACTTTGACGTATGGGCTTCAAACATGCATATTCCTCAAGAAAAAGAAGAGAGAATGAGGAGAGCTGTTATGAAAAAATGTTTGCCATGCAAATGTAGCGCAGCTTGCAGCACATAAATAAAATAATTAATAAATAAGATTATAAATGGATAAAAACATAAAAATAAAAAAAACACGACAAGAGGGGGCGGTCGGAAGCCGGCTTTCTAAAATTGAGTTAAAAATTGACCAGATTTTAGGTTTAGTTTCCAGTTCCGCTGTGTTGCCAGCTCAAGCTGCGCCAAAAATAATAGAAACCAAGTTAGAGAAAAGCGGAGACAAGCAGATAAGCTTGGCTGTAAGCGGAATGCATTGTGTGTCTTGCGCAAAAATAATTGAGAATAAATTGCAAAAAGTTCCGGGAGTCAAAGAAGCAAATGTAAATTTTACAGCTGAAAAAGCCAGAATTATTTTTGACGGTTCAAAAGCCGATACAAATGATTTGATTGCTGCAGTTGTATCCGCCGGTTATAAAGCAATGATTCCGAATGCAGCTGATCCCGAGGAGGAAAGAAGAATAAAAGAAAAAGAAATTAGAAGTTATCGCAATAAATTTTTGATTTCTTTGGGATTGAGCTTGCCGATGCTTTATTTCATGCTTTTAGATTTTTTCAACTTTTTACCGTTGAGAGGATTACTTCTGCCTTATGTGGGGGTTATATCGTTGCTACTTACGATTCCGGTGCAGTTTATTATTGGCGCCGGATTTTATAAGGGAATGTGGAGCAGTTTGAAAATGAAGACCTTCAATATGGACAGTTTGATAGCAATTGGAACAAGCACCGCATTTTTTTACAGCTTGTGGCAGTTTTTAAGCTATGCTATGAGCAACGGAAGTCTAATCGGATTGAATGGAGCTAAAATCCCGGAGCTTTATTTTGAAACGGCGGCTTATTTGATTACTTTCGTTGTGCTCGGCAAATGGCTTGAAACAAAAGCAAAAGGAAGGACATCTGAAGCCATTAAAAAACTAATGGGTCTTCAGCCAAAAACCGCAAGGATAGTGAAAGGAAATGAAACATTGGATATACCGATTGATGAAGTAAAAAGAGGGGACGTTGTCTTGGTAAGACCTGGAGAAAAAATTCCTGTTGATGGAGTTATTTTAAAAGGAAGGTCGTCTATTGATGAATCAATGCTTACAGGAGAGAGCATTCCGGTTGAGAAAAATGTTGGAGATAAAGTTATTGGAGCTACAATAAATAAGCACGGCAGTTTTGAGTTTGAAGCAACCAATGTTGGAAATGAAACAGCTTTGGCTCAAATAATCAGGTTGATTGAGGAAGCTCAGGGTTCAAAAGCGCCAATTCAGGCAATGGCTGACAAAATTTCCGCCAGATTCGTGCCAGCGGTTTTGATTTTGGCTGCGTTAACCTTCATAGTTTGGTATTTCTTTTTGGGAGCAGGACTTTCATTTGCCCTAATGGCATTTACATCGGTTATTGTAATAGCATGCCCGTGCGCATTGGGGCTAGCAACGCCGACTGCCATTATGGTTGGCACAGGAAAGGGGGCGGAATACGGAGTGCTAATTAAAGGAGGAGAACCATTGGAGGCAGCCTGTAAGGTAAAAGCAGTTGTTTTTGATAAAACAGGAACCTTAACAAAAGGCAAACCGGAAGTTACCGATATAGTTGGCGGAGCATTGAGCGACGAGAATAAAATTATCAGCATTACCGCAAGCCTGGAAAAACTTTCCGAGCATCCATTAGCGGAAGCAATAGTTAAATATGCCGAAGAGGAAAAAATTTCTTTGCCCGAGGCTACGGCCTTTAAAGCAATTCCTGGCCACGGCGTAGAGGGTAAAATAGACGGAAAAAAATATTATTTTGGCAACCGAAAATTGATTACCGATGTGGTTGGATTGAAGGTTGGTGAAATTGAAGCTAAAATAAGCCGACTTGAAGGTGAAGGAAAAACAGCCATGATATTAGCTTCAGAAAAAGAAGTACTAGGAATCATAGCAGTAGCTGATACGTTGAAGGAAAACACGATCGAGGCAATAAGCGCTTTAAAGAAAAAGGGGATACAAGTATTTATGATTACCGGAGATAACAGGCGAACAGCAGAGGCAATTGCTAAGCAGATTGGAATTATAAACGTTTTAGCCGAGGTTCTGCCCGAAGACAAAGCCAATGAAGTAAAAAAACTTCAAGGAACAGGAATTAAAGTTGCAATGGTTGGTGATGGCATTAACGATGCTCCAGCTCTTGCTCAAGCAGATTTGGGAATTGCTATGGGCGGAGGCACCGATGTGGCAATGGAAACTGGTGGAATTGTAATTATTAAAAACGACTTGCGGGACGTGCTGACAGCCATAAGCTTAAGCCGAGAGACAATGGGTAAGATAAAACAGAATATGTTCTTTGCTTTATTTTATAATGTGATCGGGATACCTATCGCAGCAAGAATTTTTGTAGGCGTAGGTCTTGTGTTAAGGCCGGAGTTGGCTGGTTTGGCAATGGCTTTCAGCTCTATTTCAGTGGTATCAAATTCTTTGTTGCTTAAATATTTTAAGCCAAATAAAAAGAATTACATATCCATAGTCGCGCCGATTGTTCTTGTTGTGCTTTTTACTTTCATCTTCATTCAGTTCGGAAGAATAAGCTCAAATATGGCATCTGCAGAAAAAGCGGAGGCAGTGACTTCGCAAACGGTAAAAAATAAATAATTAAAAAAACATGGAAAAAATAATATTATCAATTTTAGGGATGCATTGTGCCTCTTGCGCTAAAATAATTGAATCAACCCTTGAAGAAAAAGAGGGGGTAACCTCAATCTCAGTAAATTACGATTCTAAAAAAGCGTTTTTGGAATTTGACACGCAAAAAACAAATCTCGAGGAACTTAAAAACGAGATAGAAACGTCGGGCTATAAAGCATCATAAGTACATTTGACAAGCACCTCCAAAAATGCTATACTTAATATAGCACAAAAATGGGGGTAGTTTTTACCCCGAAGCGCAACACTCTATAGCCGGAAACGGTTTAGGTGAATATAGACTGTAAACTATGTTTAGTGGCTTGAACAACAAAAGCAAAGAGTTTTCCCCTTTGCTTTTTTTATTTTATTTTGTTTTTACTCTGTGGTCTTGCCGTCAAATTCCGGTCCGTTTGCCATAGCTTCGTCCCTTGTTGCTCTTACAACTCCATCTTGATGATGGGGTGGAGAATAAATTGTGTAAAGTTTTAAAGCTTCTGTTTCTGAAACATTTACAACATTGTGCTCTGCTCCCGCTGGCACAACAATTGCAAAGCCGTCTGAAACTTTATATTCATTTCCATCAATTATACATTTGCCTTGGCCCTTTTCAAAACGGAAAAACTGATCATTTTCTATATGTACTTCCATTCCAATTTCTTCTTTCGGAGCCAAACTCATTAAAACTAATTGGCTATGCTTTCCGGTATAAACAACTTTTCTAAAATTTTCATTTTCTAAAGTATCTTTTTCTATATTTGAACAAAATCCTTTCATAAAATTAAAAATTTAATAATATATTTAAATTATGTTTTATTATACCTTAAACATTGGTGAAAAACAAAACCCCGCTTGCGCGAAGTTGAAAATTGAGCCAACATCATTAAGCTCCTATCGCAAATATACATTATAGGGGTTATGAATTTCTATCGTCCAATCCACCCCAATATTTTGGGGGATAAGCTTTATTTTAACTGGAAATTGACCAACTGATTTGACTGAATCAGGGAAAGTCAACTGGAAATCATAACCATATTTTTTTTCTAAATCGGTTATATATAAATAAGGAGCTACGGCATTTCTAATAAAATTTTGCAGCTCTTTACCATTATCTTCTTTAAGAATATAAATATCCACCCTATTACTCCCTGTTGTCAGTAGCCCTAAATCGCTACTATTTTTATTATCAATATTTTTTTTACATTTATCAGCATAATCAGGTGAATTTTTATTTAGAAAATCACAGACTGATTTATCTCTCAATTTTTCTGCCACCTCAAAATAGCAGCCTTGAATTGCGGTTTGTGTGTTTGAATGATCGTTTGGATTACGAACGATAATATTCTGGCAATTTGTGGGTTTTTCCCTCTTAATTACGATGTTATCTGAAACTGGCCATGTTTGAGCCGAATCGGGACACATACCGCTACATATTGTGATGTAATATTTACCGCCCCATTTTAGTGCAGTTTGCGAATAAATGTAAACGATCAAAAAAAAGACTGCGACTATAAAAATTAAAACGACTGAAATAAAAATAACCTTAAAATATTTCTTAATCATATATAATATAATGATTTGTATTTTGAAGTGCAACAGTTCATAATTTGGAATTAATTCAAAATTATGAGATATTCACACTTCACGAGGACCGACAGGTTCGAGCT
>MHPJ01000006.1 GCA_001822065.1 Candidatus Staskawiczbacteria bacterium RIFOXYB1_FULL_37_44
ATTTCAAAAATGCCTTTCAAATTGCGGAAAAATACCATGCCGAGGCGCTTTGCGCCGAGGCTGTTTCTTACGATTTCACAAAAAGTGAAAATTGGCGGAGAGGGTGGGATTCGAACCCACGGGACCCTTTCGGGTCACGGCTTTCCAAGCCGTTCCATTAGACCGCTCTGGTACCTCTCCATTATTTTAACACATCTTTATATTGTTGCTTCAACAATCTTCGACCTTCGGTTGTTTTTAAAAATTTTTCTATTCTTTATGTTCATCGATTCTTCTCTATAAATCATTCGTAATTCCTTTATAAACATCGCTATTCGATAATTTTAAAAAATAAGTGTAAAACATATACGACTCCTCCATAATTTTATGATTCCCTGACTGTCCCGGATTTGATTAAAGCTTGAAAATGCTCGGGCTTTTTTTTAAAATATTCAATCACCTTACCCCTTACATATCCCGTCTGCAAGCCATTTTCTTTAGCAAATTCTATAATTTTTCCAATTGCTTCTTCCATTTCAGATTTATCCTGGACCATAAGCTCAATTTCTGCCAGCCCATAAGTAAAATCTCCATAGTCAACATAATCAATATCAATTCCAAACCCCTGCTTTTTGTATTTTTTTCTGGTTGTTTTACAAATGCAAAATTTTGAATATTTTTCTTCTATGTCGCCTGAAATATCTAAAATTTCTTTTATTTTGTTTTCATCTTCAACTTCATCATACAAATCGCCTTTTCTTCCGGCCGTCCTGTCTAAAGATAATTTTAATTCCCATTTTCCGGAACGAGAAGGTAGCCATTTATCATTTGAGGTCAAAATAAAATCCGGGGTGTCATAATAAACATCAGTAAAAACTTTTTCACCCAAAAATTCTGTTCCGCCAATCAGTCTTTTTTCTTGTTCTTTATCCAATAAAAATTTCTTCTCCACTTCAATCATATTTCCAATTTTTATAATATACCATAATTTTAGCACGTGCTAATTTTATAGTATATTTATTTTTATAATTCAAATGTTATACTTCCATGTCGCGAAGGGCGGCGATGCGGTCTTCAACGGGCGGGTGGGTCATGAATAATTTTATAAACCAATTAGTTTTTTGCTTTCCTTTATATGGAGAATCAATAAACAAAGAACTTGTTGCGTCATTTGTAACTTTCATTGGAGTTAGATCAGAAGAAATTTTTTCTAAAGCGCTGGCTAAGCCTTCAGGGTATCTTGTTAACAAAGCGCCATCGGCGTCTGCCAAGAATTCGCGCTTTCTTGAAATTGCAAGTTGCACTAAAGTGGCGGCAATTGGAGCCAAAATTGCCGCGACAATTCCCAAAACCATTAAAATTGCTCCGGCATTTCCGTTGTCATCATTTGACCTTCTCCTTCCGCCTCCCCAAAAACTTATTCTTAAAAAAAAGTTTGCCAACATTGCAATAACTCCTGCCAAAACCGCAACCACCGTGCTCAAAAGCATATCTTTATTTCCAATGTGCGAAAGTTCATGCGCCAAAACTCCCTGTAATTCTGTTTTGTTGAGCCTTTGCAAAATGCCTTGCGTTACACAAACCACTGCATGGTTTTTATCTCGACCGGTTGCAAAAGCATTGGGCTGCATTTCAGGAATAATATAAATTTTTGGCATTGGAAGCCCGGCCGTAATGCATAAATTTTCAACAATATGGTAAAGCTCCGGATTTTGATTATGCTCAACTTCAACTGCGCGGTACATGCTTAAAACAATTTTATCAGACCACCAATAACTTCCAAAACTCATAAACACGCTCAAAAATATTGCAAAATATAAAATTGCATTGCTGTTTAATAAATACGAAAACAGCCAGCCTAAGGCAATAATAAAGACCAAAAACCCAGTTAGCAAAAACCAGGTTTTACGCGTATTAGAATCTGCTTGAGTATAAATTGACGCCATAAGTTTGCGTAGCGTAGCGATATAATTAAAAGTTTATTCCCCCACGGGCCATACGCCGTTAATTTTTTCAATTGAAAAACTGCTTGATGCGGAACCGTCTTCATTTTTAATTTCAATTTTAGCAGTATCTCCATCTATGCTCCACGTTGCGTTTGGATCTGTTAAAAGGTCTTCTGTCGGCTTTCCAAACAAAGTGATCATTTCAGCTGCGCTTAAAATTTCTTCATCGATTGTTGCGTTTATCTCGTCTGCAGATTCGGGAACTTGTTGCATAAAAAAATCTCTAATTTTGGAAACGTTCTTGGTGGATAAAAGATCATACATATAAGCTAAGCTTTTTATTATTTGCTTTTTCTCTTCTGTGGAAATATTGTCGCTTGCCGTTTCGTTAATTTTAGAATTTTCTGGGACATCTATTTTTAATGTGAATGGGTAAGCCTTCCGAACAATATTATTGGCATAAATAACAACAAGCTTGTCTATCTTCGCAGTCTCATAGTAAACGTTCAATCCGCCATCAGCATCGCCCTTACCCTCCCTTTCTAGTTCATTATTTGATGAGTCGTATGCGGTAACAGACACAAGCTTATTTAAGTCGCCACTTACAATAACTGTCAAATAATTTTCTTCAAACTCCCCAATTTTTATTTTACTGTCGGAGCTTGAAGAAAGAGATGATAATTGGTCTTTACTAAATGAATAAGTTTTTTGTCCTTGAATTGAATCAATATATATTGTTCCGGTTATTGCAGAAAATTCTCCTGAAAAGTTTTCTAAAACGCTTATTGACCTGTCTGCTTTATAGTGCTCAACAGGATCGTTGCTTTTATCCAACATTTTTTTTGTCCAAAAAGGTTTAGTCTCAAATGAAGATTCTTTGTCTAAAACCTCTTGTCCATTACTATCTAAAACTGATAAAAATCTAACATCTATTTCTTTTTTAGCGTTTAAAATTTCGCTGGCTTTTGTTGAGGTAATTATATTAATCCCATTATAACTTGGCGAAACTATAAAAGGCCCGGAGACAACATACGGACTGGGCATATCAACTCCAAAAGAAGCTACCAACTCTTCTATAATTTTTTTCTGCAGATACGGCTTATAAAATATAAAAAATAAAATAGCGCTAACTAATGCAATGATAGCGACGGTAACGCCTATTATTAACGGCAGCAAAGAGTTTTTCCTCTGCAGAGTTTGAATGTTTTGAACCTGATCCTCGGGAGTCATTTGACTTTTGATTGTTTCCATATTTCTTATTTTAATTTATATAAATTAAAATTTTACTGAAACGGGTTCGCGCTCGACTTCATTTTTTGTTTCAAATAAATCCATTTGTTTAAACCCAAAAGTTGAAGCAATAACATTGTCTGGAAAGCTTTCTATTTTAATATTCAAGTCTCTGACGTTGGTATTATAAAATCTTCGAGCGGCCTGAATTTTATCTTCTGTGTCTGATAACTCCCTTTGCAATTCTAAAAAATTTACAGAAGCTTTTAAGTCGGGATAGTTTTCAGAAATAGCAAACAAACTTTTTAAAGTATTGCTTAACATATTTTCTGCCCCTGCCTTTTCTTTTACTCCCTGTGCCAACATTGCGTTAGCTCTTGCCTGAGTTACTTTTTCAAATAATTCTCTTTCGTGCGCGGCATAGCCTCTTACTGTTTCAACCAAATTTGGAATTAAGTCATACCTTCTTTTTAGCTGCACATCAATATCGGACCAGGCTTCTTTTGCCCTGTTTTTTAAAACTACCAAACTGTTGAATGCCATTATTATCCATAAAATTAAAAGGACAATAACGGTTAAAATTATCCATAAAATTATACTCATGTTTCTATATTGTTAATAATATTATTTAAGTGTGGATGCTGAACAATGAATTTATAATTAAAAAGTTTTAGGAGAGTTAAAAAATCTTCAAGTTCATTTCTGAATGCTTCAGGCCCGGAAAAAACTTCCCATGCTTCTGATATTAAATTTTTAGCGTATCGATGCAAAATTTCGTAATCGGATTTATTTTTTAAATAATTTATTATTTGTTTGAATTCTCCGCGGTCAAGCCAAACGCCTTGGCATTTTTTGCAAAAATCAACTTTTGTTTTTGATTCGTCATAGTTAATTTCAAGCAAGCCAACCCTGCATACCGGGCAAAATTTGCTGATTTTTAAAGCTTTAAATTTCGGTTTGTCCCGCCATAAATCCACATCAAGCCAATTTAAATCCTTGTCTTTGTCGTCTTTTGCAAGGCGCAATTCGTCTTTGTTAAACCAAACGCCCAAACACTTTGAGCAGTAGTCAACTTCCACATTATGAAATAAAACTTTTTCTAATTTTTCGTTGTCTCTTGGACACTCCATACTATTATAATACCAAAAATTAATAAAAACGCAAGAAAAATCCCCGCGATGCGTATCGCGGGGCTATGTGCTATTTTGCTTTACAGCTGGGGCTCATAAACTTTACCACTATAAGAAAAATAATAAACACCGCAACCCAGCCTCCCAGAAGCTGACCCCCAGTTATTATTATTCCCATAATTGAAAGCGAGGCGGCAGAAATTGAAGCAACCAGCCCGGCTTGCAAAAACAAATTTTTCATGTCCATCGCTATTCTCCTATTAAAGAGCTAATTTCAAAACAAACTGCGCTAACTAAAACATTACAACATATTTTTTCCCTTTCGCAAATAAAATTAACTGCTAAAAACTCTGACTTTGTGACTACGATCGTATTTACAGCGTCATAGTTTAAAGTGCTTCCTTAGAGCGTCGTCGTTATATATTTTTTCTGATGTTATAATATTTACAAAAGGGTTCACCTCAAAAACTTCGCACAAAAGCTGGATTTCTTTTTCGCATTCATAGGGAAATACCCAAACACTTTTTTGCATTTGATAAAATCCTAATCCTTGCAATTTTTGCCTCATCGCGTCTCTCATGCGCCTTCTTTTATTTTCGGGTATGTCAAAAATAACAATTCGCCATTTTCCATCCCAAGTTTCCGGCTTATCAATTCTCATATATTCGAATCCCATTTCCCTAACTACTCTTCTTCCCTTTTCAGTCAGCTTTACAACAAATTTTTCTTTTCCTTCTTTGATTATTATAATTTTATTTTTATTTAAGCCAGCCATTGATCTGGCCAAAATGATATCTTTCCCTTTATAGTTTTTATTTTTATATTTTTCTTTTCTCAAAAAATATCTCGCTAAACTTATTAAAAAATATGGCGAAGTTGCCGCAATTGCAATCATACCGGTTGCAACCAATATTAATAAAAAATCTTTTGTTAGTTCTCCGTATCTCACTCTCATAATTTTATTTTTATACCTTTCATTCTTTAATCTTATTCGTACCGTCTGACCTTGTCAATACGATCGTAGTCACAAGGTCAGTGTTTTTAAATAAATAAAAAGCCGTTGATATTATCTCGGGCATAGTGCCAAATTGAACCATAAAAATTACTTGCGCCGTTCCATCCAAAGCTTGCAGCATATCTCTTGCTCTCCGAGCGTTTCCGGTTGGCATAGAACCATGACCGCTATCGTCTTCTTCGCGCTCATTGGCAACACGGTGTAGCAGCTCTTCAAGCTCAATCAAAATTTCTTTGTGGATTTCAACAGGTTGGCTTTGGTCTTCAGAAATTTCAAAAAATTTTGGATAAACCCAATAGCCAGTGCCTAATCTTTGTATCACGCAGATATTTCCATTATTCGGATTTATCATAAAGGCGCCAGCAACTATATTACTGCATCTTGCAAACACCCTAACGGGCGGAGTGAGATCAAAGCACCCCGGATGCAAAGAACTCGGGTAAACAACTTTTACCGCTTTTTTAATTTCTTCGCAAGTAGCCATCGCCATTCTCCTTTCAAAAGGTTTTCCTAAACTGCAAATCGGGCAAAGCCAGATAAAACGGAATTTATGCCAAGACCATTTTCTTTTCCAGCCGCGATTAAGCAGGTTTTCTTTTTTCCCGTCGTCCAAAAAATGCCTTGTGCATATGCCACAATGTACTTGCTGGATATATCCAACTGCATCGCCGTGTCCGCTACCCATGTTTATTTCTCTCCATATTTACCTATCAACGAACCGTAAACACAACCATCTAAATACTACAACAGATTCCACTTTTTTGCAAAAACAAACGCCCCAGACGTTGTCTGGGGCGTTTAAAAATAAGTTTTTTAGTAGTCGCCGCCCATCATTGGATTTGGTATGCCGTGATTATGGGCTTCTTCTTTTTTAGGCAATTCCGAAATTATAACTTCGGTTGTCAGCAACATTGCCGCGGCTGAAACCGCATTTTCTAAAGCAGTTCTTGTAACTTTTGTCGGGTCAACAACTCCGGCTGCAATTAAATTTTCATAAATCATTCTGTAAGCGTTAAATCCAAAGTCTGCGCTGCCTTCTTTCACTTTTTGCGCAACAACAGCTCCGTCAACTCCGGCGTTTTCAGCAATTTGCCTTATCGGCTCTTCAATTGCGCGTTTTAAAATATTTAATCCGGTTTTCTCATCTCCCAAAAGTTCCATTTTTTCTAAAACCGGCAAAGTTCTCAACAAAGCAACTCCTCCGCCAGGAACAATTCCTTCTTCAACAGCGGCTCTTGTTGCGTGCAAAGCATCTTCAAGTTTGTGCTGTTTTGCTTTTTGCTCAACTTCCGTGGCTGCTCCAACTTTTATAACCCCGACTCCGCCTGATAATTTTGCCAGCCTTTCTTGCAATTTCTCTTTATCAAATTCTGAAGTTGCCAAACTTACTTCTTTTTTAATTGCTAAAATTCTTTTTTCTATTTCGTTTTTCTCGCCTTTGCCTTCAACAATTGTTGTATTTTCTTTTGTTGAAATAATTCTTCTCGCCTGGCCAAGCATTTCCAATTCAACATTTTCCAGCTTCATTCCTTTTTCTTCGGAAATAACTTCAGCACCCGTGACAATTGCGATGTCTTCCAGCATTTCTTTTTTTCTGTCGCCAAAACCCGGCGCCTTGACTGCTAAAGCAGAAAATATTCCTCGTATCTTATTTACAATTAAAGTTGACAAAGCGTCGCCCTCAACATCATCAGCAATAATTACCAACTCTTTTTTTCCGGCCTTTACAAGTTTTTCCAACAAAGGCAAAATTTCCTGCAATGAGCTGATTTTTTTATCTGTAATTAAAATATACGGTTCTTCTAAAGATGCTTCCATTTTTTCCGCATTAGTGACCATATATCCAGAAACATAGCCTCGGTCAAACTGCAAACCTTTTACAATTTCTTTTGAAAGACCGAAAGTTTTTGATTCTTCAGTTGTGATTACTCCGTCTTTGCCGACTTCTTCCATAACTTCGGCAATTAAATTTCCCATTTCTTTATCTTGAGCGGAAATTATTGCCACCTGAGCTTTTTCCTCTTTTGTTGAAATTGATTTTGACATTTCTTTTAACGCCAAAATTACCGCATCTTTTGCTTTTATAATCCCCTTTCTCAATGCTAAAGGATTGGCGCCCGCCGCCACATTTTTTAAGCCTTCAGTGGCAATTGCCTGGCACAGCAACACAGCCGAAGTTGTGCCGTCGCCGGCCATATCGTTTGTTTTTGAAGCCACTTCTTTTATAATTTCTGCTCCAATATTTTCAATATTGTCTTCAAGTTCAATGTCTTTTGCAATTGTTACGCCGTCATTTGTAATCGTGGGACTGCCGTAACCCGAACCCAAAACAACATTCCTGCCTTTCGGGCCCAATGTTACTTTTACTGCGTTAGCCACTTTGTCCAATCCGTTTTTTAAAATTTTGCGAGCATCCTCGCTGTATTTAATTTGTTTGCTCATAATTTTGATGTCATTGCGAGGAAGGAGCGAAGCGACTGACGTGGCAATCCAGAGTTATAGATTGCCGCGTCGCCTGCGGGCTCCTCGCAATGACAGAACTTTATTTTAAATTTTATTCAATAATTGCTAAAATATCTGACTCTGTTGCAATTAAATATTCTTTTCCATCAACTTTAATTTCATTCGGCCCGTATTTGGTGAACAAAACTTTATCTCCGGGTTTTACCGACATCATAATTATTTTTCCGTCATCTGTTTTTTTGCCAGGGCCGACTGCGACAACTTTTCCTTCTTCAGATTTTTCTTTTGAAGCTGTGTCGGGTAAAAAAATTCCGGTTTTTGTTTTTTCTTCTTCTTTTACCGGTTCAATTAAAATATGATCCGATAATGGTTTTATATTCATAATTTTAAATTTTTAATTTTAAATTAGCAGAATATTATAATCTATCTGAATAAACCCCTTTTGTCAATGATTTTATGAAAAAGCTGTCTGTTTTCTACGGGAAACAGACAGCAATATAAACGTGAAAACTCATAAGAGTTCTTTTTTTGCGCCAATCAGCGTATAAAGTCTCTCGGCCAGCAATGCGGCCATAAAGGGCTTTATGAACGTTTCATTGACGCCAACCCTGTCGAAGTTGATTGGATTGCCGTCGCCGGGCAATAAGGCGATCAGGATCACGTCGCCGAACTCTGCGTTGCGGCGCAGGTTCTGGCAGATCTGTAGCGCCTCGGTGCGTCCGATGGAGAAGTCGACGATCATGCAATCCGGATGAAGGCTTCCCGCCTGGATTCCGGCATCGAAACTGCTTGCAGCCACCGCGACCTTGAACGAGCGCTCCAGCGGGAGTTCCCGCTTGATGTTCTCGATCAAGATCTGATCCTGGGCTATAATCAGAACCTTGGCCAAGGCCATGTCCACAAGCTCATCAATTGCTTTGCTCTGCTCTCCTGTCTTGAATGATTGAAGATCATGGTATTCTCTCAGAAATTTGATCAGATATTCGCGAGGAATGCGCCTGTCTTGAGATCCGGGAAAACGGTAGCCCATCAGCTTGCCTGAATCAAACCACCAGCTAACGGTCTTTCGAGGCACTTTGCAAATCTTGGCGACCTGACCAGTTGTGAAGATCTTCACGTCTTACTCCTTCTCACCTAAGTTAATTGGTCCACTTTCTAAAAGTCAAAGAACAACACATATAACTTACCAATTTCCTCTGCTAATGTCAACTCATTCGACTACTAAAAAGAACGATCGTTTAATTATGCAGTCGACTAAATATCACAATAATTTGAAATGCTTTCTTAATAGTATATCGTTATATATTTTATCGGCAGTAATAATATTAACAAAACGATAAATATCAAACAGTTCGCATAAAAATTGAACCTCTTTCTCGCACGGATATGGGTATGCCCAAACGCTTTTTTGCAACTGATAAAATCCCAATTTTTGCAATTTTTCGCGCAACGCATTTCTTGCTCTTTTGCGTTGTTTTTCGGGTATATCAAAAATTACTATTCGCCACTTATTATCCCAAAATTTTGGCGTCATAATAGCCAAGTTTTCCAGCTTTATTTTTTCTATTTTTCTCTTTCCTTCTCTTGTAAGCTCCACATTAAAAAATCCGTCTTTCTCGTTTAAAATTATGAGCCGATTTCTCTTTAGCCGCTCAAGCGTTTTTGCGATTTTATTCTGATCATATTTATTTTTTAAATATTTTTTATTTCTTAAAATAAACTTAGCTATGTTAACAAAAAAATATGGCGAAGTTGCCGCAACGCTGATTACTCCGGCAAACGCAATGCATAATAAAATGTCATTTGAAATATTTTTGTTTTCTCTAAACATATTTTTATTGACTACGTTAATAAGCGATCGCTCTTTTTCGTAGCCACTCACTATTATTAATTTATTATAATGCTTTTAAATGTTTAAACAATATCTTTCACGACTTTGAAAAATCAAAAAGCAACTGTTTCCAGTTGCCACACAACAAGCCCGCAGGCTGTTTTTATGCAGGAGCTTAGCCGGCATTCTTTTCTTTTAATTCCCGCGCGTACAACAGAACTTCTTCTGGAGAAAAACTGAGCGCTTTGCATAAAATTTCAAATTCTTCAAAAAGAAGATGAAATTTTGCGTCTTCAACGATCAAAATCCATTGCTCTGTAGCTTGGCTCAACCCAAAATCCAAACGCAGCGCCTTTGACAGCTCTAACCTGGTCAGCCTTGCCATGCGGACAGCTTTTAACGCACGCCCAACAAAATCTCTCAAGCTGTCAAAACCGCACACAATTTCCTCGTTTGTATTCATTGCACTTTTCCCTTTCAAAGAACCGGCTACAAATATTTCCCAGTGTAGCTTCTTTTGTTTTTTATTATATCACTTGGCGTTCCTTCTGCAACAATTTGGCCGCCCGCTTCTCCGCCTTCGGGGCCCAAATCTAAAATCCAGTCAGCGCATCTGATAAAATCTGTGTTGTGCTCAATAACAAGAACTGTATTTTCTTTATCAACCAAACCCCGTAAAACCGAAACCAATTTTTTAATGTCTTCAAAATGCAACCCGGTCGTGGGCTCGTCTAAAATATATAATGTTCTGCCCGTGCCTTTTCTGGAAAGTTCTGTTGCTAGTTTTACCCTTTGAGCTTCTCCCCCAGAAAGCGAAGTTGCAGACTGCCCCAACTCAAGGTACGAAAGCCCTACCTCTTTTAAGGTTTTCATTTTTTCGTAAAGCCCCGGAATATTTTTAAAAAACTCCATTGACTCTTCAACTGTCATAGATAAAACATCGGCAATATTTTTTCCTTTGTAGTCAATTTCCAAAACTTCTTTATTATATCTTTTTCCCCGGCATTCTTCGCACTCAACATAAATGTCGGGCAAAAAATACATTTCAACTTTTTTGACCCCTTGTCCTTCACAAGCTTCGCACCTTCCGCCTTTTACATTAAAACTGAAACGGCCGGCAGAATATCCGCGCACCCTGGCCTCTTTTGTTTTTGTAAAAATATCCCTTATATATGAAAAGGCTCCCGTGTAAGTTGCCGGATTTGACCTTGGAGTTCTGCCGATTGGCGACTGGTCAACCAAAACCACTTTGTTTAAATTTTCAACTCCCAAAATTTCTTTGTGTTTTCCCGGTTCGTCTTTTGCCCTGTAAAATTTTTTCAGCAAAGCTTTTGCCAAAATATCATTTACCAAAGAACTTTTTCCAGACCCCGAAACTCCTGTTACACAGACAAATTTTCCCAAAGGAATTTTTGCATCAATATTTTTTAAATTGTGCTCCTGCGCGCCTTTTATTTCCAGTGTCATTTCGGGCTTGACCCGGGATCCAGAGTCTGTGCTTTTACTCTGGATTCCCGCCCTTACAGGACCTTCGGCTTTCGCCCGCCTAGACTCGGCGAGGCTGGCGGGAATGACACTAAGTCTTCCCGATAAATATTTTCCGGTTAAACAATTGGATTTTAAAAGTTGTTTTGGAGTTCCTTGAAATACAACTTTTCCGCCGTGCTTTCCGGCTCCCGGCCCAATGTCAATAATCCAATCTGATGCCATCATGGTTTGCGGATCATGCTCTACCACAATTACAGAGTTACCCAATTCTTTTAATCTTACTAAAGTTTCTATTAACCTATGCTGGTCTCTGGCATGCAAACCAACTGAAGGCTCGTCTAATATATATAGAACGCCGGAAAGCTTTGAACCAATTTGTGTTGCCAGCCTTATTCTTTGCTCTTCTCCGCCCGCCAAAGTTCCCGCTTTTCTGCCCAATGTTAAATATCCTAAACCCACGTCATTTAAAAACTGCAGCCTTTCTGAAATTTCTTTTGTGATTGGCTTGCTAACTTTTGATTCGGGAAGCGCGTTAAAAAAATCTTTCAATTTTTCAAGACTCATTTCCACTATCTTGTCTATTGAAATATCATTTACTGTTATTGCCAAAACTTCGGGCTTTAGCCTTTTTCCCTTGCACTTTGGGCATTGTTTAATTACCATATACTGCTCAATTTCTTGGCGAGTCCAGTCTGAATCGGTTTCGTGGTATCTTCTTTCTAAATTTTGCACAACTCCTTCAAATTCTCCATCGCCATATAAAATAATATCAATAATTTTTTTCGGCAAATCTTTCACTTCTTCATCTACAGAAAAATTGTGCTTTTGCGCCAGCTCAAAAATTTTTGAAGAAAAATATCCCTGTCTGCCCACTTTATGTGAAGCCCTGCTCCACGGCCAAACAGCTCCTTCTGCCAATGTTAGCCTTTTATTTGGAATCACAAGCTCGGGATCAACCTCAAGTTTTTCACCAAGCCCGGTGCATTCCGGGCAAGCGCCATAAGGATTGTTAAAAGAAAATATACGGGGCTCTAATTCCGGCAAAGAAATTCCACATTCCTCGCAAGCGAAATGTTCAGAAAAAATTAGATCTTCTTTTTTAGAATTTATAATTACTATTCCTTTTCCAAGGCGCAAAGAAATTTCAAGCGAATCAACCAGTCTTGACCTGTCTAAATCTTTATTCAAGATTAAACGGTCAACAACAACTTCTATATTATGTTTTTTTTGCTTGTCTAATTGTTTTTGAATGCTTTCCTCAACCAAATAAATATTTCCATCAATTCTTACTCTAACAAAACCGCCTCTTTGAATTTCTTCCAAAACCGCGCGGTGCTCGCCTTTTTTTGAGCGGATCACCGGCCCCATTATTGTAACTTCTGAATTTTTAGACAGTTTCAACACTTGATCAACAATTTGGTCAATTGTCTGGCGCGAAATTGGCTTTCTACAGTTAGGGCAGTGAGGTTTTCCAATTCGCGCGTATAAAAGCCTTAAGTAGTCATATATTTCTGTAATTGTTCCAACAGTTGACCTGGGGTTATGCATTGCTTTTCGCTGATCAATTGAAATGGCCGGCGAAATGCCGTCAATTTTATCAACATCGGGCTTGTCCATTACACCCAAAAACTGCCTGGCATAAGCAGATAAAGATTCTACATATCTTCTTTGGCCTTCGGCATAAAGCGTATCAAAAGCCAGCGAACTTTTTCCGGATCCCGAAAGCCCGGTAATTACAACCAGCTTATTCTTTGGAATATCTAAATCAATATTTTTTAAATTGTGTACGCGCGCTCCGCGTATTTTTATAAATTCATTTTGCATACGCAAAAACTTTTAGTGCTTCATTATATACTTTATTTTTGCCAAGTTCAAGATCGCGCATCAAATCATCTAAAATGACACCATAGCAACACTGGTTAAATCATATAAAAAGACACCGAAATTCGTGGTAGTTTTAAAGATA
>MHPJ01000007.1 GCA_001822065.1 Candidatus Staskawiczbacteria bacterium RIFOXYB1_FULL_37_44
GAAATTGGGGATAAAATAAAAGTCTTTTGCACAAAGCAAGGATTGACACAGGACGCTCTTGCGAGAAAGTGCGATATTCCCTACACAACACTGACCAAAATTGAATCAAATGTGATAACGAAGCCGTCAATTCAAACAGTGACAAAGATTGCCGAGGGGTTGGGAATAAGCATTGATGATTTAATCAAATAAATTTATGGAAAAGTACAACAAATTAGTCAGAGATAAAATTCCAGATATTTTGGACAAGCAAGGGGTTCCCTATGAAAAGAGGGTTGCCACACCAGAAGAATTTAAGGTGGAGTTGATTAAAAAACTTAAAGAGGAAGCAGGGGAATTTTCTGAGGCAGGTAGCCCAGAAGAATTAGCTGATGTGATAGAAGTAATTGAAGCATTAAAAAAATTGCCTGATTATGCAAATGTGGAAGAATTACGAAAGAAAAAATCGGAAGAGAGAGGAGCTTTTGATGAGAAGATAATTCTTCAAGGAGAAAAAAGTTAGTTTTTTAGTAAAAAATATGAACAAAGAAAACATCAAAAATGCAATCTCAAAAAGAAAGTTTTCAATTCTTATAATTATTGTTTTGCTAATAATTATTGCTATTTTATTCGGTCAAAAACAGGATTATAAATACACACTACTCTATCAGTACCAAACCATACCCGACATTGAGCTGACAAATACTTTAACCACAACACAAGGCGGTTTGTCTGGCGAGGTTAGAGGTTTTGTTAAATTCGATAACATAGCTGACCAGCCAAAAAATTTACGACAATACTATATAATCAAATCACTCAATAAATTTGATGGAAATTCACGCCAGTATTTCTCGCTTGAAGAAATTATCAAAATGCAGTATCTCGCTCCGAGAAGTTTAGGCGTTTCGGAATTGGTTGAAGTTAGCGAAACTGGGAACACAATAACATTAGAAGATGAGAGCGGAAATAAGTTTTTCATTGATAAATCTACAAAAGAGGTCTCAATGAAAGACGCTACCGGCGATAGCACAACTTTGATTACGAGTGATAATAATTACGGAGATTTTATTAAAAAGTGGTTAAAATAATTTATATGAATAAGAAAAATTTAGGCGGAATACTAGTCATCATCTTAATTGTCGCTGGGATTTATTTCTTTTGGGGCGGAAAAGAAACATGGCTTGGTTTCTATTATCCTGATGGCTGTTTGACCTGTACAGACCAGTATATTTACAGTCCACAATTTGATGACCGAGCATCTTGTCTTGCTTGGGCAACAAATCTTAAATCGCAACGGAATAATCCCAGCGACGATTTTGAGTGCGGAAAAAATTGCAAGACACCAGACGGACCAGATGGTTTGTACGTGTGCGATGAAACCGTTGATTACTAAACTCTATGAGGGATACCAAGAAGGCATTTTTATGGATTATAGATGTTCTTGAAACAAACAAGATCGTATATAAAATTTCTGGCGGTTTTGTCGCGCGGATTTATGGAGTGAATCGAGAGCTTGCTGATATTGATATTGAAGTGTCCGAAAAAGATATATTAACTATTGCGCGCGAAGCAAAACCGTATATCAAATTTGGACCCGAAAGATATCAAGATGAGAATTGGGATTTGGAACTTTTGACACTGGAATATGAAGGCCAAGAAATTGATATTGCTTGTGCTGAAGCAAACATTTTCAATCAAGAAAAGAAACAATGGGAAAAGACAATATCTGATTTGCAAGATATAAATATGACCGAAGTATATGGAAAAACTGTACCGATAGAAAAAATGGACACTCTCATAAATTACAAAATCAAACTTGGGCGTGAGGTTGATATTGAAGATGTAAAGCAACTATCGGAGATAAAAAAGAAAATGTTTGCTAACTAAATAGCCGCCGATTTTTTCAAAAAGGAAAGCCGAAACCCGCGCGGATTCCTCCCCAGACCCCTCCTCCGCGCGGGCGAGTCCGTCGCCCCGCCTCCTTTGCCCCAGAAAAATAGTGGCGGGGCGCATCATTTCAGGTTTCGCTTTTTGGATTTGTGTATCAGATTTGGCAAAATGATTTCAAAAGTTTGCGAAGGTTTTAAGTCGGGAGCCAAGTGGGATTTGCAGAGCCAAAAGCTCTGCTTTTCTCTTTATTTAGTCCTATTTTAATCGGTTCGAACGTATCGTTTTTTGAATTTACCCCAGATGAGACGAACTGCATGGGTAAGAGGGCATTTTGCACGTCAATCCCGAGTATTTTATCTTTTAAGAGCAGGTTCGAACCTAAGCCAGCCAAAAGCATTTTTCTGGCCAGAATTCCTTTGTTTTCAAAGGCTTCTTTCGCATCTTCGAAAAATTTAATTACTCGGTGCGCCACATCAAGCCAGCTGTCTACTCGGTTATCAGTATCGTTTAAAAGTTCCTGAAGCCTGGCTTTTTCTTGAGTCACGGACGATTTCTTTTTATTAAATTCGTCGTCTGTTATTTCTCCCATAGCTCGCATATCAATTAGCGTATCTAATTTTCTTACGCAGATTTCGTAGTTCTTTTGCAGATTGTTTAAAACCGTGTTTCTATCGTCAGATTCTTTTGAGTTTTCTTCTTTTAGCCAAGTCATTGCCCAAGTGTGGAATTCCTGCGGAACTTTGATTTCTCCCAATATTTTAGCTATCTGTTTTTCCAAATCTTTTATTTCAATGTGATGTTGACTGCACTTGCCTCTGCGTTTTGTGCCGTATAAGCGAAAATTTGCCTCTCCGGCTTGGGTTTCTGCCCGGGATGGAGCAAATGTTGGACTCGGTCGAATTCCTCACGTGTGATCATTGGCTCGTGCTTGCCTTTGTGCCAATTGCCGCTGCCCTGCGGCCATTCAAACCAGCCATAATAAAATGGGTTATAAAGCGTGCGGTAAAATCCGCTTCGAGCTAACTTTTTTAAACCCCATTGCGTTACTGCAATCTCATGCGCTCTTGGCACAGTAAAACTCCCGCTTAAAATCATATCAAACATTTTTCTAATTATCGGAAACATCTTTGGGTCTTTATGTATTGTTTTAAATCCTTTTTCCTTGTCTGGAGTATTTTTGTAGCCAATTGGCGCCAGGCCCGGGTGCCAACCCATTTCCACTTTGCGCCTCAGCCCGCGCTTTACATCTACACCTTTATTGTCGTTTTCAAGTTTGGCCTGGCTGCAAAGTAAATTGAGCAGAAATTTATCATTCGGAGTATTCTTAAATGTTTGGCCCAGCGTTTTTATTTCAAGAAGTTTATTTTGATCCATCAAATAAATCAGATAACCGGTGTCCACTGAATTTCTGGATAGACGATTTGGATGCCATGCGAGAATGGCATTGGCTTCGCCTTTTTCTATGCGTTTAATTACTTCGTTGAAAATCTTTCGGCCCGGATCCTTAGCTGAATATGATTCCTCAAATCTGTTAATTATTTCTAGTCTTTCTTTTTTGGCAGCCGATTCTAATTCGCTTTTCTGCGAACCTATCGAAAGCACTTGCCGGTCTTCTTGTTCTGATGATTTTCTTGCATATAGAAAGTATTTAATTTTTTGTGGTTGCTGTTCCATAAAATTAATTAAATAGCCCTGTTGTGTTAAGCCACATAATTAAGTATCCGCCGGAGCTCACTCGTGACCAGATTGTTGGGAATTTTGACGGAAGTTCGGCAGTCAGTCCTTCTGGCAATTTGTAATCTTTGTTTTCATAAATCCAAGCATTGTGAGCTGAGATTGCCTTCGGATTTACCGAACTCCCTTCATAAATAAATTTATCTTTTATTTCATTAAAGTTTTTTACTCCTCTTTGGGCATAACCCATTGCTATTTCTTCTATTTCTGAAAGTGTCAGAAGCGACGTTTCCAAAGAGTGAGAATCTTGGCACTCTTCTTGCTTCTTGGGGTTTTCTATTATGTCTTCTTGGGGATAACGAATGCCTACTTGGACAATGTCGTTGTTTCTTATATCAACTTCGTATTCATAAACCTCGCAAGTGTTGCCAATGTATTCTTTTTGCTGATAAACTTCAACTTTTCTCTCCCAGCCGTCAACATCCTCTGATGTGTAGCCGTTGTCGGTTTGGTTAGTAATTATGCCGACATTAAAGTTTGACGGACGGCGGGTGTGTATATATTGCAATTGCAAATCTGGTTTGGCCATAAAATCTCTAATTGCTTGCGTTGCTTTTTCTCTTTCTAATTCTGGCCGAGCGGTTAAAAGATCGAGCTGCGCGCTAAACTGGCTGGATTTGGAATACATTTCTTTTGACAAAGCTTCTTTTTCTTTTTGCAGACCCCCGCAAATTCCTTCAGTTGAAATTACGCGCCACTCTTTTCCGATAACCTTTTCTCCTGTTACTGTTTTTGTTGATTCCATATCCCTTAATTCTATACAGCCTTGTTCTTTCTGCTTGTCGGTTATTTCGTTTATTTTTTGTATGTAGCCCTCACTTACTTGCTCTCTTTGACTTTTTATTGCCGCCATTTGAGCTTCAATAGAATTTCCTTGCACCTTTTTCTGGCTGGTTATATTTCTGTTTATTTGAGTATAAACAATGGCCCCGCCAATACCAATTACAATGATTGCCGTTAAGGCGATTATTAGAATTTTTTTGTTCATAAATTTTTTAATTAATTTTTTATTTTTTTGACCTTGCGCCAGGGGCCTGCAGAATCCTCTGGCAAGGTAAACATAAGCCCATCAAGCAAGCAAGTCAAACAAAAAACAGTGGATAAAGCAGAGAGGGGTGTTTTGTTCGTAAAAACCCTCAAAATTACCGATGTTTCACCGATGTTTTACCGATGCTCCGATATACCCGTTTTTTGGTCGCATTTCAGTCATATTTGGTCACATTGTGGTCTGAAATTTGTCCAACTTTTGTCCAACTTTCATCCAACCCCTTTTTGGTGCAGTTTTAGTGCAATTTAGTGCAATATTTTTTGCAAACTTTGTTTGTCTTATTTAGACTATTTTCTTAATTATTCTTTTTAATTAATTCTTCTTAGTGTATGGTTCATGGCGGTCCCGGGCCGGAGTCCATCATGGTCTTTAACCGTAGACCACTATGGTCTACGGTGTTGTGAAAAAGTTTGGGATTAATTCGATACATTGTGGCTGGCCAAGCGCCTCCTTTTACTGTGTGCGGCTTGGTTTCAATTAATCCCAATTCAACCAGTTTCTTTCGCACCCGCTTGCATGTTGAACTCCCAAATCCCAATGTCTCAAACCCCATCTTTCTGCCATATTTATCATTAAAGGAGCGATCAACGTGCCAAAACCAGCCGTTTTTATCGCCACAACGATTGCGCAAATGGCAAAGCGCAATTAAAAAATCCCGTTCGGCGTGGCTTAGTTCGCGCAGTTTTTCATCTTCATAAATTTTATGTGGAGCGAAAAAACAATTTGAATGTTTTTCATAGGCTCCCAATTTGCTCTGATTCATAATTTTCGTTAAATAACTCGGACACTTTTTCATTGATGGCAGTTTCTACGGCGCTGCCTGCTTCGTGGTTTATAGGGTGGATAATGGGCAAGTTTTGGCTCCCAATCTTTTTTGTTGGGTAGACAAGTCTGTAACCGCCGTTTTGGCGGGTATAAACCGCTACCGATCCCACCCAAAACTTTTCATCTAAAACAAACGAAACAAACCATAGGAGGCCGTCCTTGGGTTTTATTGGATAAAACTGAATTTCACTTATTGAAGTTTGTTTTGAGTTCATAGTTGTTCGTAACTTTTTCGTTAAAATTTTTGATTGAAGGCTCGCCTATGTAGGTGACTTTATATAGACTAAAAAGATTGTTAGCCCGAAAAGAAGCCTCTTCATCAGAAAGCTCCACGCCGTAACGCTTTTTATATAATTCTTTAAATTGTTGTATGGCTTCTTGGGGCAACATAAAAAGCTGACCCCAGCTGGGAATCGGCCTTCATCTTGCTTTAGTTTAGTTATTGCTTTCTTTAACGAGGCTCTCCTTGATCTCAGGAGGGAAACTTAATAATTTGAAAAACAAAAAACGGGACCACCACTCCCATCATCAACTCAAAAAGAGTCAATAACAGAAGTCGTAGCCCCGTGACACTTAGCCTGGTATTTCACAGGCACCGTCAGACTAACTTCAACTTACATTTTAATAATAGCGCTCCTTAAAACTCGCCGTCAATATCTAACCTGTGGATAACTCCCTTACAAAGAATTAACAAGAAGTTTACAAAAATTAATGATTAATCGCGCGACATTTCTCGCACTGGTAATATCGTTTTCCAAACTCGCTATTGTAGTACCTGAACTCCGTATGCCCGCAATCCCAGCGCCCGCCTTCTAATTTAAAGTTTTCACATGTCGGTCGCTTAACGAGCTTCGGTCGCTCTAATACAATTGTTTTAATAATTTCTTTTTCCATGTTTCCATTATAATTAAATTTTATTTATTGATTTTGTCAAATTTTTTGGGATATCATGTTCCCAAACTCGTAAGATTTTCCAGCCAAGTTTTTTGTAATAAGCATTTACTTCCTTGTCCCTTTTTTTGTTACGATTTATTTTTTTAACCCAATAATCGCGATGAGCTTCGGGTATTCGGCAGTGCTTTTTGCATCCGTGCCAAAAACAGGAATCAATAAATATAACTAACTTTTTTGAGGCAACAACTATGTCGGGCTTGCCGAAATGTTTTGAGCTGTTTTTTCTGTATCTTATCTTATGTTCTGACAGAATTTTCCAAACACTTTTTTCAAGTCTAGTTTCTTTGCTTTTTATTTTTCCCATTAAAACGCTCCTTTCTTTTTTGCTTATCTTATCCGTCATTTTTAGTTTCGTTGACTATTTCGGCTGGATTGATTTTGAATTGCAACATTTGAGCTGTTGGTCTGCCGCCGTCTCCGCCTTTCCTTTGCATTGTTATTCTGCCAATCTTTAAACTGCCACCTCTTGCAATGCGAACCTCGCCATTGCCATAAAAATTTATCACAACTGCAATCGGCAATAAAGTCCATAAATTCTCTGGTTTTATGTAAATCAAAATCCAAGCCGCCGCTAATTTATCCCTGCCTTTTAAAACATCTGCTACAACAAGAAATTTATTGCTTTCAAAAAAATCAATAATCTTTTTCTGTGTTGGCTTGTCCATTTCTTCCATAAACATTCGGCGGGGGTCTTTCAACCCTTTCTTTCTCGGCTTTGTTTCGCCAGTAAAAAGTTTAAGGGCTTTTGTTATGTCTTTTGGAATACTCCAAAGCTCCACATATTTATCAATCCACCTTTTATCAATTTGGTTGAAACCAGTCGGGTTGCTAACCAATTTTATTGAGATGTTTTCTGCTCCAATCACATCTTTTAAATAGATTTTAATCTTAACCTGCACATCTGCCTTGTGCGAGCCAGTAATTTTTACTGCTTCAACCCTTTCTATTTCATTTAAATCGTAGCTCATTATTATAAGCCACTTTTTTGCGTCTTCGTCGTTTTTCCAATCATTGAATTTTCTGACAACATCGTCCTCATTTTTAAAACCATTTCGAGCTGTTGCCGAGCCGCGTTTAACTAAATCTTTTATATTGTTTTCCATAAATTTAAATCAAAGCAAACTGCTTTGGATGAATTACTTTTTTATCCAACGAAGCCACCTCTCTTTTATTTTCTAATTGTGGATATTTTTTAATCACTTCAACAAATATAGCTTTCAAAACTGGTACGGAAACGCTGTCGCCGAATTGTTTGTATGCTACATTGCGATTTTCTGGCAGAACAAAATCCTCTGGAAAACCCTGTAATCTCGCGCATTCTCGCGGAGTCAGTTTACGAATTTTGCCATCAACGAGGTACGCTCCTGTTTTGCTTGCCGCCCCGCCACCAAAAGCCGACAAGGTTATTCCCGACCCGTTAACCGAATAAATCCTCTCGCCTTGTCCGCCGCTATTTATAGTGCCAATCTGCAAAGGTCTGCGAGGGTCAACGACCTGTTTATCTTTGCCGTAAATTTTTATGTCGGGTCTATTTATATAGCAGTCTTTTGGAGCTACTTTTTCAAGAATATCTTTTATAACCTTAGCCTCGTTTGTTGGTTCGGGAAATTTGAAATCCTCAACACCCAACTCTTTTCTAAAAGCCACAAAATATATTCTTTCTCTTGCCTGTGGTAATCCATAATCACTTGATTTTAAAATTTGGTAAAACGGCTTATATCCTATATCGTCCAAGACATTTAAAACCGCCGCTAATGTATTGCCGTTTTCATGCCTTGCAAAATTCTTAACATTCTCCAAAAACAAGATATCTGGCTTGTGATGTTTGGCAATTCTTGCGACATCAAAGAACAAAGTTCCCCTAACATCCTTAAATCCGAGCCGCTTGCCCGAAATGCTAAATGCCTGACAGGGAAACCCTGCGCACAAAATATCGTGTTGAGGTATTTCTTTTTCTTTGATTTTTGTTATATCGCCGTGTGGCAATTCGCCAAAATTTTTTAAATAGGTATCTTGTGAATTAGCGTCCCATTCAGAAGTAAAAACACAAGTGCCGCCTAAATCTTCCAAAGCCAGCCTAAAACCGCCTATGCCAGCAAAGAGGTCTATAAAAGAAAAAGTTTTTTTATTATTTTCTTGTTTCGGCATATTTAGTATGTTTACTTCAATTTACTCTTTTTTTAAAGAATCTTCAACTTCATATGCAACTAAAAAACAAGCCCCGAATAACTTGTTTGTTTAGCAAAATTTAGAAAATTGTTGCTTATCTATTAAGCATCTTTTTTATATTTTCGGGAGTATCAAACGGTACGCCGCAAGATTTAAGATAGCCAGTAAAAGTTGTTGATGTTTCAGCAACAGAAACAATCACGTAATATCCTTCATTCTGACAACTTAAAGAAAAAGATATTGCTCCTTTTTGTTCGTCGGTCAAACTACTTGACATTGAAACATTGACTGGAGTGCCGTACATATCGATCCCATAACTATTCGTTGGTAAACAATTATTGGAAAAAAGCACCGTACTACTCAGCATCTTTCTTTCAAAATCTACAAAAGAGTTGTTTGCGAACGTTGCAAAATTGCATGGCGAGGCTATGGTAGCACACACCACTTGCGGAGACTGAAAATCAGTATAGGAAATATTCGCTTCGATGGGCATATATCCAACGTTAACTGAAACCCAGCCGACAGGTAATGAATTTGGCAATAAACTTATAGTATCTGATGTTGTTATTATAATATTTTCCATAAAAAATGACGTAAAAATTTTACTAAATTCGACTTTTCAGTTTAAATTATATTATTTAATAGAAGTAAGTCAAGGCGTTATATTCTGGCAATTCATAAATTAATGAATCCATAAATTATTTTATGCCAGCAATCATTTTTAGTTTTTGGGCAATGGTTGAATGGTAAATCGGCTCAAGTTTAAATGTGATAATATCTAAACGTGCTTTCCATGGTGGATCCAATGGTATAAGTCTTATTTTTTTAGATATTCCTTGAGACATGTTGGGATCAACAGTTCGACTCTGCTCTTGATTATCTTGAGGTGCAGGCAATATCGGCACTACCGGTGAAGAAACGGACGCATTCATTTCCTTATTAAATGTATAGTCAGATATATCCTTAATGAGGGCATCTAAATATTCCCCCGTAGAATATAAATTACTTATTCTGTCTAGCTCATCGTTATCCAAATCTCCAACAAAAAGATGGAGATTTTTACTCCAACTATTGGTTGCGATTATTTTTTTAGCGAATTGATATCCACCATTTTGTTTATAATCTGAAATAATATCTTCCGCTCGCCTAATTTCTTGGAGAATAATTTTTGCCGCATCTCTCTTGTTGTCAGATTTTTGTTTCCGATATACCAAAAATGCAACAAATGCTGCTAAAATTGTAGCGAGAGTTGAGGGAAGATTCGAATTTAGAAAGTAATTCCAGTCCATATCCTTATTTCCAGCCTTGGCCGACAGCTTTCCACATTACTTGTTCCTGTGGAACTTGAATCGGGCCTTGAGGTGTTTGCTGTGTTATATTAACCTGACCTTTTTTATACTCTAAGGAAAGCTCAAAATAGTTTGCCATTTTTTCACTTTCAATATAAGCGATTTTATGTTCTTTCCTTGTTTGGAAATTAGCTCCAATTTCCATTTCTGCATTCCAAAGTTTATCTAATTCCATTTCTTTAACATAGCTTTCATATAATTCTGTCATCGCTTTGGCCAATTCAGCCGGAGCGTCAATAACTGTTTCCACTCCCAAATCTTCTCTGGCTTCCTTTCTACCAATAAAGTATTGATGTGAATAAAGTTTTTCTGTAAAATAGTCAACAATTTTTCCAATTTCATCATCTTTTATCGGACTCTTATGACTTTTTAAAAGTCTCTCTGCCAATCGTCTTATTAAATTATGAGTTCTGTTTACATTCCCGAGCGACAAGGGATGTATCTGTGGACTTGATTCAACAAATTTATTGAAAATTTTTGTTAAGTCTTCATCGCTTTTTATGCCGAACTTATTTTTTGCTAAATCAAAATACGCCATTACGTCCTCGACTGAAATAGGAATTTTATTCTGTGGATTATGCGGGTCTTGCGGATTAAAAACATTTGCCGTTGATGGATCAATCGGCGAAAGTTCTGATAAGTCAGTCATCACTATTTCATCTGCTCCCAAAGAAATCATTGACGCTGCACTGTGAGCTTTATATGGAATCAGCACCGAAAATTTATTACAGTATTCGCGAATCATAGAAACCAATCTCCACGGCACCATCGTATCTCCGCCAGTGCTATAAAGAAATAAATCTATATTTTCTACTTTACCAATTTGTCGCAGCTGCTTACTAATAATCGGGATAATATCCATTGCAACTCGCGCATTTACCGGCCCCTGCCTGTCGCTGGTCAGATAGGTTATTACTTTTGAATTTCTCGCTTTTTCTATTTCTTGTATTAGTTGTTTTTTGTCCATATAATTTTTTTATGATTTTATTTTTTATATTATTATTTTACATCTTTTCTTTCAAGCACATCAAAACCATCGGCGATTGCCTCGCATAAAAAGTTTTCCAATTGGCTTTGATCTTCTTTTGTTTGTGCTTTGTAGAGATATGTGTAGTAAAGCTGTTTTTGCTGCTGTTTAATTATTGCCGGAGCAAGGTTGTATTTCAAAAGCATAGCAGCCATCAAAAGTCTCCCAACACGGCCATTGCCATCTGAAAATGGATGAATCTGCTCAAACTTGCTGTGGACTTTAGCTAGCAACAAAATAATATCGTCTGTCTTGTTTGCTGCATCCTTCATAACAGGCGGAATTAATTTAGGAACGCTCAAATAATTGGCAGTGGGCAAATCTGTGCCTCTAATTCTCACTGCGTGATCCCTGTATTTACCTGCGTCCGGGCGGACACCATTCATCAAAATGCTATGCAACTTAATTACCATCTCTTCGTTTATTTCTCCCATTTTCGAGATGTAGTCGAACAAATAATTCAAGGCTGTCTGGTGGTTCTTTGCCTCCAGCTGTTCTGTTAAGCTCTTGTTTGGCAAGGCAACGTTATCAAAAATAACTGCGGCTGTATCTTTTTCGTCCAGCGTACTGCCTTCAATGCTGTTCGAGTTATAAGTAAGCTTTAATATAAACTGGTCGCGGATATCCGGGTTTGCCAAAATTTCCTCAACAACATTTTTGTGTTGAGACGATTTTTGTTGTAATGCCTGTTTTTTGGCGGTTAAAACATCTGCTGGAATTACTTTCTGCCCCGTGACTTCCAAAAATAATTCGTCTATTATTGCCTGCATCTTTAATCGGGGAGTAGATTTGCCGTTCCACCAGCTATTTAGGGTTGCAAAAGACACGCCAAACCTATCGGCCAGTTTGGCTTGAGTCAGTCCAAGCATCCTTCTTATAATTTCTAATTTTTGTTTTAATGTCATATAATGTGATATTATCAAACTTTATATAGTTAGTCAAATAATGCAAAACCATATAAAGTTGCCTTTTCAGAGCTTGGTGGTATAATAAAAAAATTATGGAAGTTGAATCAAAAGAGCAAATAATAAAACGGAGGAAGGAAATTGAGCAAGATATCGTAGATATGCTTTCAGGGGCTGAAAGCGATTTTACGTTAGAAAACGTGAAGGAGGTTATTTATAACGAAGAAAGTCAGGATGACTTGATGAAGGCTATTTCCATGTTTGATACAGGGAAAATTCCCGAGGAATTGGAAAATATACTTGAATTAACCAATGATGCCTGGAATTATTTTCCGCACAAAACTTTAAAAGGACTTTCTCCTGCTGAGATGATGTTAAAATATGAGAAAGAAGATAAAAAAACAAAACCAATAAAGATTTTAAAGAGTAAGAAGTTCACTGCTAAACAAAAAGATTTATTGTGGAGCGGCGATGGAAAGGGCCCGTATTCCCAAGCAAATTTAACAAAACAGATTCGCATTCTTGATGATTCGGTTAGCAGAGTGTTTTTGATTGTTGAGGCCGAAATCAATCCTACAACTTTTGAAATTATTAAAAACAATAGGCACGACAATGAATTTAAGAACAATGTGATGATTCAACAGCTGTTAGACAGAGCTGAATATCGTGGCCCGCAGTTTGGTTATGTTGTCGCCGCGTTTGAGGAAGAATATAAAGATAATGAGGTTTTGGCTCGGGCCGAACAAGCATTAAAATATACCCAGGAAAGCATAATTAAAATGCATAATTATGTAATACACAAATATCTATGAAAAAGAAAAATCCTATTTTAGTTTCTGCTTGCCTTCTAGGCGTTAATTGCCAATATAATGGCGAAAGTGATTTTACTAGAGAATTGTTGGACTTTCTTAAAGACAGAGGCGAGTTTATTGCCATATGCCCCGAGGTTTTGGGTGGCCTGACTATTCCCCGCGACGGAGCTGAAATAATTGGCGATAAAGTTAAAACTGTGAAGGGCAATGATGTGACAAAAGAATTTCTGGCTGGGGCTGAAAAGGTATTGAAATTTGCAAAAGAAAATAATGTTGACTTCGCAATATTAAAAGCCAAAAGTCCGTCTTGCGGAGTCGGCATGATTTACGACGGAACGTTTTCTCGAAAACTTATTGAAGGCGATGGCATTACCGCCGCTTTGCTGAAAAAGAACAAAATCAAAGTATTAACCGAAAAGGATTTTATAAAACACTAAAATAAAATGACGTCCTCCTCGGACTCAAAAAAATCCGCTAACGAGCGGATTTTTTATCGTCCGAGGTTTCCTTCGAATCGCATTCGAATTCTCCAGTTAAATCTATTCCACGGTCAAAGTTATTTTGTCTTTCGATGTATTTTTTAATGTTGGCCTCATTGAGTCCAACTGTAGAAACAAAGTATCCAGTGCTCCACACGCCGGTCTCGCCGTAAATTTCTGAAATGAATTTGAATTTTTTCTTCAACACGGACGCGCTCTCTGCTTTCAATTTTTGCACAACATCCGAGATGGAATACTTTGGAGGGACTTCAATCAAAATATGGACATGGTCATTTCCAGTATTGATTTTTATCAAATACCAGTCTGGATGCCTTTTCTGTGTTTTGTATAAGGCTCTCATCAATTCTGCACGAACATAGTTTTTCAGAAATTTACGGCGATACCTCGTACCCCACACAATATGATATTCTGCTTGGTATACAGTGTGATTTAACTGTCGAATTCTCATGATAACAGTTTAGCACGTATTCTCGTGCTAAACCATTCCTCCCCGCCCTCGGCGGACTCCGAGGCGTCTCAACGCCTCGGGCGGGGTTTCCTGTAAGGAATTAAAAATAATAAAACAGAACCGATGTGTAAGGCATCGGTTCTGTTTTATTTCTCCCAAGAAATATCCTTCAAAACTTTTTTAATAGCAATGGCGCATAATGCAGAACATTTTTTAACATCTTGCCGCCTATGTTTAATCAAGCTCGGAGTTATATCACCGCCTACTTCTATCTCATCGGTGTCTGAAATAACCCTTAATGATCCAAAGCCAACATTGAACATATCGCAGACATGAGCTATTGATGCACTCTCCATATCTATTGCTAGGGCATTATAATCTTTACTTATTCGATTCCGGTGTTTTTTCGATAGGATAAGTTGATCGCCAGTGACTATCGTTCCAATAAAATATGGCATTTTACCATTTTCAATAGACGAAAATGCTTTCTTGCACCATTCAATAAAAATTTTATTACAATTCATCCAATCAACTTTTTTCCATTTTTCGTTTTTATACATCCTAAGCTTTCTTTGTTTGATTTCGTCGCCTACATATGCCACTACGTCGTGCTGGATAACTTTATTCGCCACTACTATATCTCCAAATTTAAGTTTGTCATCAGAAGCTCCTGCAAGGCCGCACGAAATAACTATATCTGTTTGGCAGGTACCCATTTTTTAGACACTCTGTATGTTCGCAGAATTCTGAAAAATTAAGTTTTTTTGAATTTTTTCGATTTTCGTAAATCTA